>JALSIP010000089.1 GCA_026989875.1 archaeon | reverse complement strand
AGCGTGCTCAGCTCTGTATCCTCGGCATGGCTCTGCACCGGCTGCGGCTCCTCTGCGGGCCGGGCTGGGCGCTTCTCCTCACCTACCGTGCACCCTGAGAGCAGCGCCGCAAGCATCAGCAGCACCATCAGCCGGCTACTCGCCACCACCGTAGCTCACCTCCCCGCCCCACTCGCCCCTCATGCCTGAGGTACGCCACACGCCACTGCCGTTGAGCCGGGCAGCGCCCCTGCCGTAGGCTCTGAGCACCAGCTCCTCGCCCTCTGCTCTCAGCCATATACCCCTGCCGGTCACCTTCACCTTTCCTTCCCCCCTGTAGGTTGCGCTACCATCCGGGTGCCTGAGCACATCACCCCAGCCTGTGGCACTGAGCCTCCCCCTGTCAACCCTGACAGTGAGCCTGCCTCTGCCCGCCAAGAGCACCCCGCCACTGCCCTCAAGAGCCACGCTGCCGTTGCCGCTGGCATAGAGGTAGCCAAACCCGGCAGCCTCAGCCTGCCCGGGCTCTGCCTGCCTGAGCTGCACTATAATCTCCCTGAGCACTCCAAACATCCGGCGCAGATGCCTCTGAGCCTCCCTCAGCTCCTGCCTTCCCTCCCTGAAGAGAAGCGCCGCATTCGCAGGCGAGCTTATAGCCGAGAACTTCTCCTCAGCGGCGGCTGTTTTCTCTCCGGCAGCCTCCAGCTCATCCCTGTACTCAGAAAGCAGCCTCTCAAGCTCGGAGGTGTCGTAACCAGCCTGCTCCAGCGCCGCTATCCTTACCTCCAGCCTGTCGCCTATCTCCTCAGCCCTCTCAATCACATAGCTGAGGCGGCTCACCGCAATTGAGCCGGCTGCGCTCTTAAGCGCCACCCTTGCCTCAGCCCACCCGGCACGCACCTCCTTAGCTATCTCCACCAGCTCCCTCCTGCTCTCCGCCTTTTCAGCCTCTTCCCTCTTCTGCTTCAGGAAGTCTGCATGCGCATCCAGCTTGGCATAGATGCGCGCCTTCTCCTCCTCAGACAGGGTGGACACCTCTGCCCTCGCCTTCACCAGCTCAATGTGCGCCAGCATGGCGTCAATGGCTCTGAGCAGCATGAGCCTCAGCACGTCTTCAGGAGGTCCGCGCCCGAACATCCCCCCCATGCCGCTGTACTCCTGCTTGGCACTCCTGTACATCTGCATCGCCCTCTGGTAGTTGTCCTTTGCCAGCATGTACCTGTCCTCCGGCTTCTTGGGCACGGGAGGCATGGCATGGGCAGCGCCCAGCATCGCCGACACCAGCAGCACAGCCACCGCAGCAGCACGCACAGCCTTCATCACCATCACCTCTATGACAGAACTCAGCGCTGCATAAATATAATGTTTCTTTTGACAGGTAAAATTTAAAGCTTTACGATACTTTATTTTAGTTCATACTCCAGATATCTCGTCCCGAACGCTTTATGAAAAAGTATTTAATTGTGATACGGGCTACTAATTTCCATGAGGCTGCTGCTGATTTTCCTGCTCAGCATGCCGCTGGCTGCAGGGGCTGAGATATACGGGGCTATCTACAGCTGGGAGCTTGAGCCGCTGGACAATGTGCTGGTGTGGATAAACACCACCCCCGAGCAGAAGGTGGTGGCGAGGGACGGCACCTACTCCTTCACCGTTCCCCCGGGGCACTACCTGCTCATGGCAAGCTACAACGGCACCCTTCAGCTTGAAGCTGAGGAGGAGGTCACGGTGGTTGAGGAGGGGAGGTACAGGATAGACCTGATACTTTTCCCTGTGCTTGAGGAGGAGCTCCCCCTTGACGAGATAGACACACCTCTCCCGGGCGAGGGTGGGTGGCAGGTGCTCGGCGTCGCCCTGGCTGCAGCCGCGCTTGCCACTGCTGCGGCATACCTGCTGCTCAGGAGGAGGAAGTCAGAGCTGGAGGAGCAGCTTCCCGAAGAGCTGGCAGAGCTGCTGGACATCATCAGGAGGGAGGGTGGCAGAATCAAGCAGAGCGAGCTCAGGAAGATGGTGGGCTGCTCCGAGGCGAAGCTCAGCCTGATGCTGGCTGACCTGGAGCACAGGGGAGTGATTAAGAAAATCAGAAAGGGCAGGGGCAACATAATCCTGCTGCGGGATTAGCGCAGTGGGGGGAGGGGGACCCCCGGAGTTATCGGAGAAGCAAACCCTTAAACCTCCGGGGGCATGGGTTAATATATGCGGAGGGTTATTAAAGTTTGTGCCTCAGGGAGGTAGCTGAATGAAGGTTCTGATACTTGCGGGAGATGTGGAGCTTGAGGCAGAGCTCTACGACACCCCCACCGCTGAGAAAATCTGGGATGCGCTGCCCATAAGCTCGGCAGTGAGCCGCTGGGGTGGCGAGATTTACTTCCCGGCAGGTGTGGAGGCAGAGCCTGAAGAAGATGCAAGGGAAGAGCAGGAGCCCGGGAACATCTGCTACTGGTGTGCCGGCAGGGCTGTGGCGATATTCTTCGGCAGGACACCTGCGAGCACCTCAGACCTGCCCAGAGCCATTGAGCCCGTGAACCTCATAGGCAGGATTTCCGGAGACCCATCGGTTCTGGAGAATGTTGAAGAGGGCGAGCGCATCAGCATGCTGCGGCTCAGCCCTTAGCCTTATCATCCTCCCTCTCCAGCACCTCTGCCACCTCCCTTGCCATGGACACCAGCTCCTCAGCCTTAGCTTCAATCATCCTCAGCCTCTCCAGCACCTCCGCTGCCGGCAGCCTGCCCTCGGCAGCCCCCCTGCCGAGGGCGTAGAGGTACCTGAGCCTCTCGGACTCGCCAATCCCCGAGTAAGCCACCATCACCTCCACGCTCTCAGCCCTCCTCACGGGCACATCACCACCCCTCACCTCCGCGCACACGTTCTCCTCAATCCACAGCCTTGCGGGTATGCTGCCCACGAAGTCCGTGTACCTCCTCGGACCGTACACCACCACCAGCGCTCTGGATGCGCTCTCAACCCTGCAGGGCAGCACCGTCTCCTCTGACGCCTCCCTGGTGAGCTCCACCACCAGCTCTGGCGTGGGTGCATTCCTGCCCAGCTCCCTCTCAGCCAGCCCGACTGTTGAGACGCCCGAGAGGGTGTTTATCACGTCCCTGGCGCCCAGCACCCTGCTCCCCAGCTCCTCCGGCGAGGAGTAGTCACCTATGCGCAGCAGCCGTGAGAAGCATTCCACGACCCTCCTGTTAATCGCCTTCAGCTGCGCCTGCACCCTGCCTCTGCTCAGCCCCCCGGCATCAACTGGAAAAACCGCATCGCTCACCTCTGCAATTCTCCTGAAGCTCTCCGCGAAGTTGGCGAGCACTCTCGGCTCGGCATGCTCCTCCGGCAGTATTCCCAGGTGGTAGACCGGCTCCGAGTAGCTCCTCTTCAGCTCATCAATCAGCACATCCACCCCACCACCGGTGCCCCCGCCGTAGGCGGAGACCACGAACAGGCAGTCAAAAATTTTTCTTATGCCGTCAATCAGCTCAACCACCCTGTACCTCTCGCCCTCAAACACCTCCCTTCCCGTGCTGATGTCCCTTCCGGTGCCATTCCCATCCAGCAGCTTCTCCCCCAGCAGCAGCGAGTGCCTGTGCCCCAGCGCCCGCAGGGTGAGCTCATCGGTATCAAGCAGCACCGCCTCACAGCCGGAGGCTCTCGCGAGCTTCAGGGCGATTATGCATCCCGCTCTGCCCGCGCCCACCACCGCAGCCCTCAACGCCCTCACCGCTCAGCCGAGCTCACCTCTTCTGCGCCTCAGCAGCACCAGCAGCACCGCAGCCACCAGCAGCACTGCCGCACCCGCCCCTGCATAAACCTGCAGTCTCTTCCTGCTCTCAGCCCGCTCAAGCTCAGCCTGAGCCTCGGACAGCACGTCCCTGGCGATGCTCAGCGAGTTCTCGGCGCTCTTCTTCGCAAGCGGAATGCTGCCAGCGCGGTGCAGCTCCTCGGCTGTGCTCAGCGCGCTTCTCGCACTCCTCAGCCTGCTCTCCAGCTCCTCCGTGCCTGTTCCGAGCTCCTTCAGCCTCTCCATCAGCCTCTCTGCACTGGCTATGGTCTCCTCAGCCTCCCGCATGGTCTCAAGCGTCTCAGTTATGAGCTCGCTGCTCACATTCAGGAAGAGCTCGGTCTCCCTCTGGTAGCCGCTGTTCTCCTCATCATAGTAAACATAGGTTGAAACCTCCACCGCCCTGAGCACCGTGAACTTTCTCACTGTGGGGGCGCTTCCAAACACCTTTATCCTCACGCTCTCCAGTCCCTCAGGCAGCTCCAGCTCCACCTGTGGCTTCCTGAAGCTTCCCGCGCTTCTCCCGTTGATGCTCACCTCAATCAGCGGCTCGGCAAGTGCCACGCTCACGTTCAGCCTTGCCTCCCTCGGCTCGGGACCGAGCTTTTCAAGCACCACCGTTGCAGCCACAGGGTCTCCGATGCTTGCATTCCCCTGGGGTGAGATTCTCGCCTCCTTCACCTTCAGGTAGTCAGGGAACCCCTCAGCCTGCGCCGCACCAGCCAGCAGCATGAGAACCAGCAAAACCCTCAGCACCTTCCATTCCTCCTCAAAACCTTATATCCTCAAGCAGGCTCCTCAGCTCCTCGGGCATTCCTCTTCTCCGCACCTCATCCCTCAGCACATACCTCTCCATCACCCTTTCCACACCCGTAATTATCATCCCTGCACTTAAATATTTGGAGCCCGGCACGTCTCGCATGTGCACCTCCACCTCTGCGCCCAGTCTGTCAGTCAGCCACTTCCTCGCAAAGCTCTCACCGTATAGGCTTCTCGCCTCCCCGGTGAGCAGCAGGCACACCTTCTCCGGCTCCACAGCCTCCAGGTCTATGAACACCCTGTCCCTGAGCATCCTGAACACCACATCCCTCAGCGGCATGCGCTCAGCTCTCAGACGCAGGTACGCCACGCTCGCCACCCTGTCCTTGATCTCCCTCATCAGGTGCACGTGGGAGAAAGCCGACAGAAAGCCCCGCAGCGTGGCGGTGAGCTCGCGCTGCGCCCTCCTCAGCTCCTCGCCCCTGGCTGTGAGCACCCCCAGGTCAAGCAGAATAGAGCCATCCACGCTGTCCAGCACCCCTCTGCCATACCTGCCCACATTTCGCAGGTAGTGCATCCCCTCGCTCCTTGACGGCAGCACAAAGGCTCCAAAAAGCTTCCCCGGGTAAACCTTCCTCAGCCTCTCAGCCACCACCGGCGTTCCCCCTGTGCCCGTGCCGCCGCCCAGCCCCGCGAAAAGCATGAAGGCGCTGACCCTGCCCAGCCCCCTCACCGCCCTCAGCAGCAGCTCAATCTCCTCCTCAAAAATTCTGCGCCCCAGCTCCACATCCCCTCCTGTACCGTGCCCCTTCACCCTGCTCCTGCCCAGCAGCACCCTGAACTCCTGGGGTATGTGCTTCAGGCTGAGCAGCGTCTCGCTGGTATCGCAGGCGACGCCCTTGGCTTCCCGGTGGGAGAGCACGCTCAGCAGGCTGGAGAGCGCATCGCTTGCGTGCATCGTGTCAACTGCGGCGCATCCCGCCCCACCGATGCCGATGAAGGAAAGCATCCCTTCACCCTATGCTCTCAATGTCCCCCAGCAGGTGGCTGAGCTCTCTCTCGTTCCTCTGCTCCGCGCTCACCCTCTCCTGAATGACCTTAGCCCGCTCCAGCAGGCGCTTCAGCCTCTCAACCCTGGTCAGTCCTGCGAGCAGCACCACACACCCCACGTGCTTCTCCTTCGGCAGCGGATAGTCGCCGCCCCTCACCTCTGTGCCCTCAATTGAGCTCTCCAGCCACTCCCTCGCCTTCTCAATGCCCTTCCTGTCAAGCAGCTCCGGGGGACCCGCTATAACTATGAGCGCCCTGGTTGCCGAGTGGTAGTCGCAGGGCAGCAGCAGCCTGCCCTTCACCGCCCTCTTGGTCACGGACAGAATCCTGGAAGCTCTGCCAACATCGTACTCATCCCTTCTGAACAGCCTTCCCAGCACCCCCGGCTTCCTCACCTCCTCTGAGGCATAGCCTATGGTGCAGATTCCGCCGTCCTTCATCGTGTTTATAATCTCGCTGGCATCCACCACCATCTCGCCCACGTGCTTGCGGTTCTTGACCTCGCCCGCCCTGCAGAGTATCCCCAGGCGCTTCACTATCTCGTCGTTGATTCTGTCGTAAGCCTCCCGCACGCTCTCTCCGCTCCTCAGAAAGGCTCCATTATCCACCAGTATCACCGCATCAGGATGCGGCAGCAGTGCCTTCAGGCTTCTCGCTGTGTTCAGCGTGTATATATCACCCTCGTTCTCGGCAGGCAGGATTCCTATGGCATAAACCGGCTCATCGTACACCTCCTTAAGGTGTTTCGCCACAACACTCACACTTCCGCTGCCCGTTCCACCGCCAAGCCCTGCAACCACGAAGAAGGCATCAAAAGAGCTCACATTAAGCTTTGCAACTCTGTTCAGTATAATCTCAATCTCATCCTCAGCAATCTCTGCGGCGAGCTTGTTGTCTGCACCCACGCCGTGTCCCTTAACCACCGTCTCCCCTATGAGTATCCTGTTCTCCTTCGGTATGTGCTGCAGCCCCATCAGGTCTGACATGGCTGTGTTCACAGCCACCGCCTCAAAGGTGTGGGGCACATGGCTCTGCCTGTCCCTCAGCACAAAGAGGTCCGCAATCTTGCCACCCGCCTGTCCCAGACCAATAACCATCACTCTCATCTGCGCAGCCTCCGCTGCAGGAAATCTTATATCTCCCGCTTATATATACCTTTACTTTCCCTCTCGGACACAAACTTTGGCACAGCTTGGCTCAGCGGGTCAAAGCTCTCAATTTTCCTGACAAGCATGCACTTCATGCTCACCTTGCTGTGCAGAGAACCCGGCAGGCGCAGTATGCGCTTCACGTCCACCGTAACCTTTGCATCCACCATCTCGGCGTTTATTCTGCGCACCAGCTCCATCAGCTTTTCAGTGCCCTTCTTTTTCAGCTTTCGTGCGAGCACGCCAGTGCCCTTCTCCAGTCCCTGCACCAGCTCCTCAAGTTCGCCCTCGCTCAGCAGCACCTCTCTTGCCCTCTTCGGCACCCCCGCCTCCCTGAGCACAGCCTCGCTCAGCCTCGGAAGCAGCAGCCGCATTCTCCTTCTGAAGTGGGCGGGGTATCCGAAGCTCAGCTCAGAAAGCTCCGGCACCACTCCAGCAGCCACGTAGTCAAGAATCTCAGCCCTCTCCCGTGAGCCCAGCTCAAGCACCTCCCTGTCCGTAACTCTGAGGTGGTATCCCCTGCCGGAGTAAACAAAGTGCATCTCCTTAAGCCCGAAGTCCTCCCTCAGCACCTCGGCGATGCCAAGCACGTGCTGCTTTGCCTCTTCTAAGCACAGCTCGCACACCTCACCCTTAGCGCAGCCGCACCCCCTCACCGGCAGATCCTTTGCATCAACATCAAACACCAGCTCTGCTCCGAGCCAGCCATCCCTGCGCTCTGGTGTGCGGTAAAGCGAGACGCTGGAGTACACCCCGTAGGGTGCAAGTCTGACCAGCACACCCTGGAGCTGCGCCACCGAGGCAATGCGGTTGTACCTGTCAGAGGGTCCAGCACCGCTGTGGTCAAAGCCGAACTCCCGCATGCTCAGGCTCTTCACTATGAACTCCGGGAGCTCAGCCGGGCTCCACTCCTCGGCATAGAACCTGCGCCTCTCCTCCAGCGTAGCCTCACCGAACATCTCCGCCTCCTGAGTACCTCTTCCTGAAGTAGTAGCTCAGCGGGTTCTTCACCTCCCTGCAGTCCCTGTCCATTCTGCACAGTGCAGGCGCCTCCCTGCGCACCTTCTCGCAGTTTGGCACAAAGTACCAGGGGCTTTTTCCAGAATCCTCAAGCCTCGGCTCTGCGGTGAGACCGAAGCCCAGGTGGTAGTTGATGTTCATCCTCTCCGCGGGCTGGTCCTGGAAAAGCGGCGGCGAGCACCGCTCCGCAGCCTGGTAAATCACCGGCAGAATCTCCTGGGTCACCACCCTGATATCATCAACGAAGTCGGCTATTCTGGCGTCTCTGCCTGCATTCCTCGGAGCGATTCTGGCATAGGAAATGAAAGAAGTCAGCAGGACGGTGATGGCATAGTTTCTCAGTCCGCTGCCCACACCTGCCAGCGTTGCCTTTACGCAGGGTGGAAACAGCTCCGGCTTCAGGGACTTCCCCTCAACCGCCGCGGCGACGTGCCTCTCGCCGAGGCGGCGCAGCATGCCCGCGAGCTCCTCAACATCCGAGCCTTCTCCGCGGGTGTCCCTCATGAACTCCACACACCGCTCAAGCACCAGCTCTGTGTAGCAGCTCATCGCCTGCTCAAGGCTCAGGAGCACGTAGCCCCGCCTCAGGAACAGCGAGGTCAGCTTCATCCTGCCCCTGCGCACCGCCGGCATCACAAGCCTCCAGTGCACCGCAAACTCCGGGGTTTCGCCGGTGACTGAGCCGATTTTCCTCAGCTCAGCTCCGCCGACGCCCGCATCTTCAGCTCTGATAAGCTCAAACCCCTCAAGCAAGCCTGCAAGCAGCTCCGGGTCAAAGCTGCTCCGCCCCCAGCCAAGCTCACCCAGCGCCTCCTGCAAGCTGCGCTCAATGTATCGCCTGAGCACCTCCTCTGCAGCCCTTATTCCGCTCTCGCCAGCCAGTCCTGCAGCCCTCATTATCAGGTGCAGGGCATCCACCTGCACCCTGATGCTGAACCTCTGCCACCTGCCTGCAATTATCTCCGCCGCTGCAGAGTAAGCCTCCCGGGGAGGCGCATCAGAAACCAGCCTGAGTGCACGCTGACTGAGGGGATTGAGCACCTGCGCGAGCATCACTCGCTCTCTATGCGCGGCGCTAAGAGGAAGCTCAGGCTTGCCGAGCCAAGGTATTCCAGCTTCAGCGGGATGTCGTTGCCGATGCTGAGCCTTGCGCTCTCTGCCAGGTCGCCTGCTCTTGTCATGTCCCTCAGGTAGTCAATGCTGAACATGCTCCTGGCTGGTGCCTCGCAGGAGAAGCTGATTGCCTCCTCTCTGCTGATTTCCACCTCCACGCTGCCGAGGTCGCCGCTGCCTGAGATTCTGAAGCTCTGCTGGTCGCAGGCGAAGGTGACGTGCTCGCTGGCAATTTCCACGTCCTTGATAGCCTCGCTCAGCAGCTTTGGCTCAATCTCCACGGCTGCCAGGAAGCTCAGCTCGGGCACACGGAGCTCCTCATCGCCCACCTCTATCAGGGGCAGGCTGAACCTTCGCTTAGCCCTGCCGTGCAGCACTATATCAAGCTTCTCACCATCTGCACGGAGCTCAACGCTGTCAGCGCTGCCTGCCCGCTTCAGGATGGTGTTCAGCCTGTCAAGGTCAACACCCAGCACCATCTCTGACCCGCACTCATACTCGTCAAAGCTGCCCGCAGGCAGCAGAAAGTCAACCAGAGCAACGTGCGCGGGGTCCATAGCCCTGAGCCGCAAGCCAGCCTCGCTCGCCTCTATGTTCGCCTCGTCTATCATGTTGCTTATCGCATCCATGCTCAGCTTCAATACCTTCGCATCACTCAGAACCGCTCTCATGCTATCGCCTCCTGAGCTGCTCAACCGCATACTTCACCTGCTCGTATAGTCCCGGTTCAAGCTTCTCCATATCCTGCACCACCTCAACCTCTATGACCACGCCCTCCTCAACCCTCGGTCTGCCCACCACCCTCACCCTCCTGCCCTCCTGCACCTGCTCAAACACCTCGGGGTCGGAGAACAGCAGCACCGCCCTGCCCGTGCCATCATCCAGCAGCGCCGTTCCGCCTGCAGAGTCACGGTCAACCACCGTTCCGAGAACCCTGACCCGCCTCATCTCATTGGTTATGTTCTCTATCTCAGTCTCAACAGCCGGCGCCCTTCTGCGCTGCTCCCTCATTTCATCTCCCTCACCCTGACATTCCTGGCGCCTCTCGCCATTATAACCTTGCCTGTTCTGGCAATCTCAATTATTCCATAGCTCCGCATGAGCTCAATAAACGCCCTGAGCTTCTCCTCATCTCCTGTAATCTCAACGGTCATGCTCTGCTTGGATACGTCCACGATTCTCGCCCTGAATATGCTCGCATACTGCACCACCTCTGCCCTCGCACGCTCGCTCTTGACATTCACCTTTATCAGCGCAAGCTCCCTGACCACGCTCTCCTCCTGCCTGAGCTCGCTCACCTTCACAACCTCAATCAGCTTGTTGAGCTGCTTCATCACCTGCTCAAGGGTCAGCCTGTCGCCGTGCACCGTCATTGTTATTCTGGATATCCCCGGAATCTCCGTGCTCCCCACCGAGATGCTGTCTATGTTGAAGTTTCTTCTTCTGAGCATGCCTGCTATCCTCTGCATCACCCCCGGGCGGTCCTCAACCAGTGCCACGATAAAGTGCTCCTCTGTCATGCTCAGCCTATGACCTCCTTCAGGCACTTCCCGGGAGGCACCATCGGGAAGATGTTGCACTCCCTCTCAATCACGAAGTCCACCACCGCGGGCTTGCCCGAGTCTGCCGCCTGTTTAAGGGCGTCCTTTATCTCTCCTGGCTTCTCCACCCTGATTCCGAAGGCGCCGAAGGCTTCCGCCACCTTCACGAAGTCCGGCGAGCTGCCTAAGTCAACAGCTGAGTACCTGCGGTCATAGAACAGCTCCTGCCACTGCCTGACCATGCCCAGGTAGCGGTTATCAAACACCGCCACAATCACGTTTATGCTGTTCTCCACCGCCGTGGCGAGCTCCTGGATGTTCATCAGGAAGCTCCCGTCCCCTGCGACGTCCAGCACCTTCACCTCAGGCTTTGCCACCTTTGCACCTATAGCCGCCGGAAAGCCGAAGCCCATGGTTCCCAGCCCTCCGGAGGAGATGAAGGTTCTTGGCTTGCTGCGCCTCATGTAGCAGTGCGCCCACATCTGGCACTGCCCAACCTCTGTTGTGACCACATCATCCTCACCGAGGAACTCCATTATCTCCTTTATCACCCTGTGGGGCTTGAGGGGCACGTCATCATAGTCAAGCTCCGGCTCAAACTCCCTCTTCCATAGCTTGACCTTTTCAATCCACTCCCTGCTCCTGCCCTTCCTTTTCATCTCTGCAAGCACCTGCAGGAGTCTGGCAAGCACCCTGCGTGCATCGCCCACCACAGGGATGTGAGCCTTTACATTCTTCCCGATTTCAGCCGGGTCAATGTCAATGTGGATTACCTTAGCCTCGGGTGCAAAGCAGCTAACCATTCCCGTGCTCCTGTCGCTGAAGCGGGTGCCCACGGCTATGAGCAGGTCAGACTCTGTTACCGCGTGGTTCGCCTCCCTTCTGCCGTGCATCCCCAGCACACCCAAGGAGAGGGGATGGGACTCGGGAAAGCTGCCCTTGCCCATAAGCGTGGTCACAACGGGTGCGGGTATGAATTCCGCAAGCCTCATGAGCTCGGCGGAGGCGCCAGAGATTATAACCCCGCCACCCGCCAGAATCACGGGTCGCTCGGCATCAAGTATAGCCCTGGCAGCCTCCTTTATCTGCTTGGGATGACCCTCATATGTGGGTCTGTAGCCCACCAGGCTAACCTCTTCAGGGAACTCAATCTCAGCCACGCCCTCCTGCATGTCCTTGGGCAGGTCTATGAGCACTGGCCCAGGTCTGCCGGTCTGGGCGATGTGGAAGGCTTTCTTTATGACTTCTGGAATCTCGGCAACGCTCCTGACCTGAAAGTTGTGCTTGGTTATGGGCATGGTTATTCCTATAACATCCGTCTCCTGGAAGGCGTCCCTGCCGATGAAGGGCGTCGCCACCTGCCCGGTTATGGCAACCACCGGAGAGGAGTCCATGTAGGCGTTGGCTATGCCTGTGGTGAGGTTGGTGGCACCTGGTCCTGAAGTGGCGCTGCACACCCCAGCCCTGCCGAGCACCCTCGCGTAGCCATCTGCAGCATGAGCTGCACCCTGCTCGTGCCTCATCAGTATGTGCCTTATGCCGGAGCTGTACAGGGAGTCATACAGGGGTATTGAGGCGCCTCCTGGAATGCCAAAGACCACCTCAACACCCTCTCGCTCAAGCGCCTGAACCACCGCATCAGCACCCTTCATCACAGCCATGCCATAACACCTGCTCTTCTTCTCATATTCCCACCTGTGCTTAAAAATCTTTTTGGAGAATCCCGCCCCTGCGTATCAGCCCGCCTGCTGTTCAGCCTCACCGGCGCGTCTGCCGTGCTTTTTATTTCTCTGCTTCCTCTCATGCCTTCTGAATATTTTTCTGAGTTCGGTGTGGATGAACCCCTTCTCCTCTATGTCAGCACGCTCCTCTTTTACCGTGAGCTTTATCACCAGCACCAAGGCGAGAATGAAGACAGTCGCCATCGCCAGGCTCAGAGGCGGCAGCTCCATGGCGCCCGTGAGTATAATCTCCCTGAGCACAGCAACTAAGGTGATTTCCGCCATGAAGCTGACGGCAACGCGATGCTCCTTCAGGTAGATTATGAGCATCCTGTAGGTTTCCACGAGGATCATTATGTAAAGAATCTCTGAAACCACACGCTTGAACTCAAAAGCATGAGATATCTCAAAGAGGATGTTTATCAGCACCCTTATGCTAACGTAGAACACCACAACCGAGAGGGCGATTATTATCAAATCCTGTGTGGTTTCCAAGGTCTTTCTGAAGACGTCGTGCACCCTGCGGTAGAGCACCCTCTCCTCGTTCACGGCACCACCCCCCTCAAAAAATAAAATGTCCCGGCGGCCGGATTTGAACCAGCAACCTAGGGATCTACAGTCCCCCGCTCTACCAGGTTGAGCTACGCCGGGAGTGTGAATAAAAAAGGGGTTAACAGGGGAAAGAAAATTTAGTCAAAGTCTGTGTCGCTGCCGGTGTCGCCACCGCCAGAGTCGCCGCTGTCCTTGTCCTTGCTCTCGGTGCTCGCTGCAATTACGTCGTCAATTCTGAGTATCATCACTGCCACTTCGCTTGCCGAGTCAATAGCCTGTGCTTTTACTGAGAGTGGCTCCACGATACCCTCTGCGATCATGTCCTTCACCTC
>JALSIP010000088.1 GCA_026989875.1 archaeon | reverse complement strand
GCAGGGGGAGGGTCCGCTGCTGGGGGTGAGGCAGGGCTTCGTGAGGTTCAGGGGATGCAATCTGAGCTGCAGCTACTGCGATACCCGCCTGCCTCCAGGGAGATGCAGGGTTTTCACCGGCGGTGGAGTTACCGAGCTGGAGAATCCTGTTACTCCAGAGCGGGTGGCGGAGGTGCTCCAGAGCTACGGCAGGCTGCACTCGGTCGCGCTTACTGGTGGTGAGCCACTGCTGTACCCGGAGTTCATAGAGGAGCTTGAGGTGCCTTTTCCGCTTTACTTAGAGTCCAACATGACCCTGCCGGAGAGCGCACGCAGGCTGAGGGGTAAGCTGAGGTACGTGGCGGGGGATTTCAAGCTCAGGGAGGTGCTGCCACAGGAGGAGTATGAGGTGCTGCGCGAGAGGACGCTGGAGTGCTTCCGTGTGCTAAGGTGCACCAAGCGCAGGTTCACCTTCTGCAAGCTCGTGCTGCCGGAGAGGTTTGATGCGGCTGGGGTGGTGGAGGCTGTGGAGGAGGTGCGGAGGTGGGTGGGGCTGGTGGTGCTCCAGCCCGTGTGGAACTCGCCGCCGCCCGTGGGTGAGCTGCTGAGGCTGCAGGGCAGGCTGATGGAGCTGGTGGATACCAGGATAATCCCCCAGACCCACAAGCTGCTGGAGGTGAAGTAGGTTGTGCAGGCTTCCGGGAGAGGTGCGGGAGGTGCTTCATGGGTATGGCTTCAGGCAGGCTGAGCTGGAGAAGCTGCCCGAGGCGCCAGGCACCTACCTGCTGATTCTCAGGGTGAGCCGTGCCTCTGTGCGCACTAAGGCTAAGAGGTTTGAGATTGAGCCGGGACGCTACCTCTACGTGGGCTCTGCACTTAGTGTCTCGGCAAGGGTCGGGAGACACCTGCGCAGGGAGAAGCGAAAGCACTGGCACATAGATTTCCTGCTGGAGCACGCGGTGGTGGAGGGGGTGCTGGTGGCTGAGGCGAGGGTTGAGCAGGAAGTTGCGCTGGTGCTGTGCAGGCTTCTGCCGCATGTCCGTGGTTTTGGATGCTCGGATTCCAAGGCGGTATCGCATCTGTTCGTGCTTGAGCCGTGCACTACCTGAAGAACTCTTCACTCCAGTCTATCCTGCCGGGAAGGTAGCGCTTACCCCCGCCTTCCAGGATTTCAAGCACGCAGCGTGCCGTCTCTCTTACGCTCCGGCGGGTGGTGTCTATCTCGTAAACTTCTCCATACCTCTCCACGCTTTCAGTGAGGCAGACGTCCAGAGCTTCTGCTTCAAGGTTCTCACGTATCTTGCTCTCACTGTAGCCACGTGATTTAAGGCGATGCTCAAGCTCCTCCGGCGAGCACCGCAGAACCACAACAATGGCTTTTTCAATCCTGAGAAGGTGTGCCAGATGCCCCTCCAGAATCACGCCACCCGTGAGGTGTCTTTCAACAGCTTTCTGGAGAAGCTCTAAGTCAACTTCGTGGGTCTCTCTTGCCTCGTCGTAGCCGCAGATTGCCTGCTCTGCAAGCTCGCCGAGGTGAAGCACTCTGACCTGAAGCTTCCTGCCGAGCTCTTCAGCTACCGCCGTTTTTCCCGTTCCCGGTGTGCCTGTGATTATTAACCTGAGCATCTCCACTCCTCTGGAAGCCGAGGGTTTCAAGGTCGCGGTAGATGACGGTTCTTGAAACTCCGAAAATTTCAGCCACCCTGGCGATGTTTATTGCGGAGGGGTCGTTGTTGAGCAGGGCTATCGCCTGTCTGAGCCTGCTTCTTCTTGCGCCTGCGGTGTCTGCATCCTGAAGCGCCTCCTCGTTCACCGCAACTATTATGGTGGTGTAAACCCTGCCGGGAAGGTGCATGTCAACTGTCTTCTTGTAGAAGCTTACCACACTTCCCCGGAGGCTGGCAAGCTCAGAGTTTATTGATTTTACAGCCCTTGCAACTGATGCCTCCCGGGAGTAGCCCCGAACGTTTACGCCGAGCACCCGCTTTTTAATGGGCATCTCACCTTCAAGGGCAAGGGTGATGCTTACGGTTACGCTGGAGACACCTATTTTTATGCTGTACTGGGCGTCTTTTATGCGGCCTTCTTCACGTTCAAGCTGGCTGTTTATTTTTTGCAGAGCCTTTTCAAGGGCTGTGGCTACGTCAGCTCCCGTGGTGGAGACGCTCAGAATCTTCATACCAGGCTGAACTCGCCCCGGGTGGTTAATATCTCTTCTCTTACAGATGCCGAAACATGCCGCATCAGTTTTATGAGGTTTTATGAATCTGTAATAAATCTGATTAATTTTTCTCAAATAGGTTTTTATATGCACGCTATTATAAATTAAGCAAAAATAAAGGAGGTTGCCCGATGGAGGATATGGAAAAGTATGCCATAGTGCAGAAGGATATGGAAAGCTTTGCGGTGGTGCCGAGCACCCCCACGGGACTTGTTACCCCGGAGGTGCTGCACAGAATCGCAGAGGTGGCAGAGAAGTACCAGGCTCTCGTGAAACTTACCAATGCTCAGAGGTTTGCACTTGTGGGATTTAAACAGGACGCGCTGCCAAGGCTCAGCGGCGAACTTGGCATCCCACTGGCGACTCCCGCGGGGTCCGTGGTGAGAAGTGTTAAAGCCTGCCCTGGCAGCGTGACCTGCCGGCTGGGACAGCAGGATTCGCTTTCCTTGGGGATGGAGCTGGATAAGAGGTACCACGGCAGATCGCTACCATCAAAGTTTAAAATCGCCGTCAGCGGTTGCCCGAATTCGTGTGCAGAGTCTGCAGTGGTTGATTTTGGCGTGATAGGTACAAGGAAGGGATTCAGAATAATGGTTGGCGGAAATGCAGGCGCAAATCCAAGAATAGCGGATGAGCTTACCACGGTTGAGACCAAAGAGCAGGTAATGGAGATTGCAGAGAAGGTTATTGAGTGCTATGAGAAGAATGCCAGGAGAGGGGAAAGACTGGGCAAAATGATTGAGAGAATCGGTGGAATAGAGAAATTCAGGGAGATGGTGCTCGGCGCTGAGTGAGCTTCAGGATATACGCCATCTGCCCTTTTCCAGACTTTCTTTTATTTCTTCTAATCTGCTGAGAAGCTCGGGGTCCAGCTCTTCGGTTTCTCCAAGCTTGGCTCTCAGCACGTCAATGAGTTTGAATTTTACCCTCATGGCTGCTCCCCACCTTTATGCCTGACAGTTTCTCCTGTAACGCTGCCACATATTTATTTTTTTCGCCCAGTACCCGGCTAAGGCGGGATGCGCGAAAGGTTTATATACCGCCCTTACTGATGTGGCGTCTGTGAGGTCTGTCCCCGTGGCGGTGCGAAAGGTATAAATATCTGCCCCGCCGCGAGATATTGGCAGACAGAGAAAGTGGAGGTTGGTAGTGTGGTGAGTCTGAAAAAGATAGGTGTGATTGCAACGGGTGCACTGTTTGTTGGCGCCACCGTTGGAATGGCAGGCGCTGTGACGGTGCCCAGCGACTTTAAGGCGAGCATGCTGGCTGACAACGGCGTGGCAAAAGCTCAGCTCGTGGTCGGCAAGGATGCTCCGGGCAAGGATGCTGATACAGAGAGCGCGGAGATTATCCAGGATGCCGTGAAGACCAAGCTCGCTGTTTCCGGTGTCGGAGGGGACATTACGATAAAGTGGCAGAGCAAGGACCTGGATGGAGATGGTGATCAGGACGATGATGCAGACATTAACGTTCCGTCCAACAAGATGCACTATGATTTTAAGAACACCTCACTGTTCTATGATGCGGATGGCGATGGCAGGCCCGATGTGGACAGCGACGACTATCTTCTGTACAATGGCGTTGAGCTGAAGGCTGGCATAGGCAGCGTCAAGTACTCTGCGTATCTGAACTTCACTGTGCCGGAGGAGTGGTCCTATGTCAAGGTTTCGGGTCCACATGGCACTGAGAAGATTCGTGACAACAAGTATTTTGTCACGAAGATTGACAAGACCAACGATCTGATCAAGATAGGCATACCTCAGATCTGGACGAAGGGCATTGGTACGGACTATTCCTGGGAGGTTGAAGGCAGGGAGATTTTCGTTGATGTGGTGAACTCCACAGCCACTCCGAAGTATGTGGACCTTTCCATAGACGGCAACATTTACCGTGTATCCTTTGATGGCACCAAGACCTACAACACCAGTGACGACATAGATGATCTGTTTGCGGGCACCTTTGTGGTCAAGGAGCCTACCAGCGACACCCGTGCGACCATCGTTTACGTACCTGAGGATTCGCAGGTTGACCTTATCAACGATGAGGAGGCTCTTGGCTACGAGAGGGTTCACATACCTGATGTTGCAGCGGACGACTCCCTGGACTCAGACACCAACATAGAGGTTCACCTGCATTCCGGCACTTCCACGGTTGGCGAGGACGAGATTCAGGTTCTTGAGGGCACTCCCTACGAGGTTGAGTACGACGCTGACAACGATGTGTTCAGGATCAGGGTTTCAGCGGAGGCAACGGTTGCAAGCGGCAGCAAGGTGAAGTCGAAGAGGAAGCCTGGCAAGTACTTCCTGGACTCCGACAAGACGTCCTACGTGACCTTCACCATCACCGGCGGCGAGGAGAAGGCACCTGAGCTGGAGATAGTGAACGAGGACGAGGCTGACAAGGACAACATGAACCTGGTGCTCATCGGCGGACCGGTGGCGAACAAGCTCGTGGAGGACCTGGTCACAGCGGGCAAGAGCGAGGTTGACTGGTACAACAGCGATGGCGACATTGAGGTCATAGCCGACGCCTTCGCTGATGGCAAGTACGCCATAATCGTCGCCGGCAGGACCAGAGAGGAGACCAGAGCGGCTGCCGAGGCTCTGGCAGACGCGCTGTAAAGGGGCAGAGAGCCTCTTTCCCCTCTTTTTTAGTTTTTTACGTTTATCTTTCATACTGCGTTATCTGTGCGTTTATTTCGTGTCATGTCTTCATCTCCCCCTCAGTTATTCATCGGAGCAGAAGTAACTGGAAAATTGTTAAATATCTCCATTCTGGTTAAATGCTGGACAAAGACAGCCGAGGGAGGGAATTGAACCCCCGAGAAGCGGATCTGCAGTCCGCCACGTTACCACTCCGTCACCTCGGCTCTGGTAGTAGTTTCAGAACCTAACGACATAAATCTCTCTTCTCGGTACTTCCAGCCTTTAGCATGGATGTATCTAACCAGAGAAGAAGAGAAAGCTCTGGCAGGCGAGTACGGTTATGCGGTTCAGAAATCCATGGAGCTTCTGGTAGCACTCGGTGACGTGAACGGTGCGGATAGGCTGATTTCTGTTACAAGCGTTCAGGTATCCGGGGTCTCCTACAAGACCATAGGCGATGCTGGTGTGGAGTTTCTCATGGAGTTCTCCGGCTCAGGTGCAGGGGTTAGAGTTCTCACCACCCTCAACCCCGCGGGAGTTCCTTTGAGCGGCGAGCTTCCTGTGCCGGAGCATTTTCTGCGCATGCAGGGGAGGATACTCTCAGCCTACCGCCGCATGGGAGCCGTGCTCTCCTGCACCTGCACACCCTACTACGCCTGCAACCTGCCCCGCTATGCTCAGCACATCGCCTGGGCAGAATCAAGCAGCGTTGCATACGCCAACTCAGTCATAGGTGCAAGAACAAACCGTGAAAGTTCAATTTCAGCGCTTGCAGCAGCAATAACAGGAAAAACACCTCTGTATGGTCTTCATCTTGATGAAAACCGTCAGCCGACCCATGTGATTGAAGTGCTCACAGAGCTGCGCGGAGAGCTGGACTATACCTGTCTTGGCTACCATGCTGGCAGGCTGGGTGGAGTGCCGTTCTTTCAGGCGAAGGCGGTGCCAGCCCCGGAAGAGCTCAAAGCCCTCGGTGCAGCCCTTGCAACGGGCTCAGTCTCCATGTTCCACTTCTCCGGAGCAACTCCAGGCAGAGCTTCGGTGGAGGGGCTGGAAAAGATTCAGGTGGGCAGGGGGGAGCTTGAAGATGCTCGCGAGACCCTCACCACCTGCGACTCCCCTGAGGTTGTGGCGGTAGGCTGTCCCCACGCAAGCCTCGGCGAGGTTCTCAGGGTGGTGGAGCTCTCGCCAGCCCGTGAGGTCTGGGTCTTCACCTCCATGCAGGTCAAGCAGCTTGTGGAGCGTCACCTTCGCCTGCCCGAGAACATAAAGCTAATACCCGACACCTGCATGGTGGTGGCGCCCTTGGAGGAGATGGGAATAAAGAGCATCGGTGTCACCTCAGCAAAGGCAGCCTACTACTGCATGCACCTGTCTCGCATGCAGGTCAGGCTTGACTCCCTTGAAGCACTGCTCTCATGCGAGGATTAACATGACAAGCGCCGTTACGGCGATGCCTGCCCACACAGGCACGCTCCAGCGCATCACCTTGCTGCCGTCCAGCGGCGGCACGGGCAGCATGTTGAACAGAGCCAGCCAGGCATTTATCATGGCGCCAAAGCTGAATCCTGCGAGCAGGAAAAAGGCAGCAACGCCAAGGTTGGCGAGTGCTCCTGAGGCTGAGATTATCCCGTCCTCCCTTCTGGTAATCCCTCTGAAGCCTGGCACGATGTACACCGCTCCCGGGGCTATGAACAGCAGCCCCAGCGCCACCACCAAGAATATGGCAATCAGCAGCCCCATCTCCCACATTCTGTACTCAGCCCAGCACCCGTACCTCTGGGCTGTGAACTTGTGGGCGAGCTCATGGGCGATGAAGCCTGTGCTCACGCCCAGCAGAGCCATAAGGAACACCCCCACATCCGGTATCCCCCTGCTGTAATGGAAGGCAAAAACAAAGGCAATACCCACTGCCGACACTCCCAGCTCCTTGAGCTCTCTGCCAGAGAACCTGAACTTCAGGTGCTCCACCTCCCGCTTGCCGGGATATCCTCATAGTACAGCAGGTTGACCTCCGGGGGCAGTAGTATCCCTCCCGCTCTGCGCACCTCAGCCTTTGCCACCCTGCCGGCGAACTCCACCTCTATCACGTCCCCCTCCCTCCCCCTGCTCAGCGCTCTGCCGATCTCCCTTCTTGTAAGCGTGCCGAAGTTGCTCTGGCTGGTGTAGCTCACCAGCACCAGGTCACCCTTTCTGATACCCCTCATGCTCATAATCTGTCTGAACATGCTGGGGGAGAGCAGCGTAACCAGCAGGAATACAAGCAGCTTATGCTCCACCTTGAGCTCCACCATGCTCATTCCCAGGAACACCACAATCAGCAGCAGCAGGTAAAACTTGAAAAAGCTCAGCACTCTCATGCGCAACCACTATTTCTTATGCACAGTTTACCATCATAAATCTCAAAAAGGAGGAAGGGATGGGGGAGTCCGGCAGAGAGACTCCCCTATTCTGGCATCAGCTCCTCGCCATCTCCAGCCTCTTCGGGCGTCTCACCTTCGGCAGCTTCTGGCACGGTGGGGTGGTCATCGTCATCACCGTCAAGCAGCGAGCTGCCCCTGCCGGTGCTGTTGTTGGCGTCTGTCTCATCTTCCTTCACCTCCTCCTTCTCTTTCTCTATCTCAATTATATCCTCAACCTCTGCCACGCTCAGGTTGGCGCGCTCCGCTATCTGTCTGATTATCTCGTCTGTCTGCGTGGTATTCAGCACGAATCTCTGCTTTATCCCGCCGAGCTCCAGCTCAACCTCTGTAATGTTGCCCTTCACCTCTGCCTCAATGCTGCGCTCATCCTCGCTTTCATCCTCGCTCTCAACCCTGAGCTCCTTCTCAACCTCGCCGTCCTCTATTCTGCCGGCTCTCGCCCTGCCGTCCTCTCTTTCAAACTCAATCTCAAGCTCGCCGCCTTCCCTCTCAATCTCAATCTCCCAGCCGCTGCCTCTCATTTCAATCTCAAAGTCAGCGCCCAGTGCGGTCATGTTTATCGCCTGCAGTATGGCAGGCTTCGCCTCCTCGGGCACCTCCTGGTACACCTGTGTGAGCACCTCTATGTGTCTGGCGGTGACATTTCTGAGCTTCAGCTCCACCTCTGTTACATTCTTGCCCTCCTTCTCTGCCTCTTCAAGCTCCTTCTCTGCCTCCTCAAGCTCCTCAGCATACTCAATGCTGAGCTCCACCACCTTCTCTGTCTCATTCTTCTGCTTCATCACCTGCAGCTCTGCCAGTCTCTCTTCGGCAATCCTGAGACGAAGCTCCGCCTTCTTGGCTGGATCAAAGGTCAGGCTCACCATCAGAGCCTCAAACAGCCTGTCAAGGAAGTACAGCGGGGAGTCGGGGGTAATCCCTGGCTCAACCTCTACCTCCACTTCAACCTCTGAGCCAGCGTGCACGGGCTGCAGCACCAGCCACATTGCAACCAGCACACCCAGCAGCCATCTCATTTTTCATCACCTCCTTGATTAAAAATACACCCCTGGATGTACTTAAAATATCTCCAGAAACCGTTGCTTTAAATGTCGTAAAATGGTTGACAACGGTTTATTTCGGTATAAGCAGTGTGAGAATCGTTTATTCACGTGAACCGTTGCTTTTCTTTTTCCGGAACAGTTTAATATACTCTCCGAGCAGTTTCGGGTACATCGCCGGGTTGAAGAGTATGTTGGTGACGAAGTAGCACTCGTGGGTGCAGTGGCACTTTCCGGAGGCTATGTCGCCGATGACCCTTTTAGCCCTCTCGCTCTCCAGGATTCTCGGGATGCTGTAGCCGCTCTCCCTCAGGTTCCCCAGCTTCTCGCTGAGAATCTCGCAGGGATAAACGTCGCCATTCTCGGTAACAACCAGGTTGAGCCTGCCCGCGTAGCATGGTATCAGCCTTCTGTTCTGTCTGGCTGTCTCGTATATCAGCCTGCGCTGCAGTATGTCCTGGGCGGTTTTCAGGCGGCTGCCGGCGAAGCTGTAGCTTCCGTGCCTGCTGTCAAGCTTCCTCTCCAAGAAGGAGATGGTCTCCCTGTACTTCTCCAGGTCAACCTGCTTCATCCCGGTGTCCCTGGGATTCCCCCTGACCAAGGACACGGTGTGCGTCCTGATCTCCGGCATCTCCCTCTCAACAAACCTGAGCACTTCCATTATACTGTCCTGGTTTGCGCTGCAGAAGACGGTGTTAACGCCCAGCTCAAAGTTCGGATACCTGAGCAGCTCCTTCACCAGGCTGTAGGTCTCCATCACCTTCTCAAAGTTCCCCCTGACCCCCCTTATTGCATCGTGCTCCCCCCCTATGCCATCCAAGGAGAGCTTGAGCACCACCACGCTCTCGGGGCAGCTCTTCACTATCTCCCTGGTTCTCTCGTATATGAGCTCCGGGAGAAGGGCATTGGTTGGCAGCGTGAGTATAGCGGGGCGGTTGTTCCTGTAGAACACCTTAGCAATCTCCACGATGTCATCCCTCAGGAAAACCTCACCGCCCGAGAACAGCAGCCAGAGAAGCTCGCCCATGGACTCGCTGAACCTCTCAATCTCCTCCAGGCTGAGCTCCTTTTCGTGCACCTCCGGCTCCTGCGACAGGTAGAAGCAGAAGGAGCACTTGGAGTTGCACCTCCTGGTTACAAAGAAGGTGAGCTGTATCACGCGGCTCTTCCTGAAGATGTAGGGTGTGTACTTCAGGAAGTATCGCATCACTCAGCCTCCGTCCTGAGCCTCTTCATGCTGCCGAACTTCACGTATCTCAGGTATCTGAGCACACCCGCCGAAGCCCCCGCACCCACCGCTGCCGGGTAAAGCAGGGTGTAGTAGGCGATGCCCTTCAGCATGAAGCTCACGCCAGAAGTTTCGTGCAGTGCCCTGAAGAATCCACGGCTGGCGTAGAGGTTAAGGGCATACAGTGGAGCCACAGGCAGGGCGGCAATGGGGTGGAGAAGCAGAGCCGCGCCCAGCAGCAGCAGGGAGGCGAAGTAGCATGCCACATTCAGCTTCAGCTCCCTGGAGGCAGCTCCCGAGTCTTGAGTTATGTCGCGGTTGTCTAAGGAGTACATGGTCCAGTACATGCTCTTCTTCACCGCATTCCTCAGGGAGCGGCGGAGGTTGAAGTTGAACACGTGCCTCACCTGGGCATCGGGATTCATCACCACCCTGTAGCCTGCTCTCTTTGCCCTGTGGCAGAACTCCACATCCTCAACGCTTGCCGCCACACCTATGTAGGAGCCCTCTATGAAGCCGCCCAGCTTCATGAACACCTCACGCTCAACCGCCATGCAGTGGGTTGCCACGTAGTCGGGCTCCTCCGGGTTCCTGCTCTCGCAGTAGTTAACATAAACCGACTGGAAGGTGCTGAAGAAGCTGTGCGAGTCTTCCGGCAGCCGTGTGTAGGTGCCGCCAACTATCTCCGCGCCTGTTCTCAGCTTGGTTTCAATCATCCTCTCAATGGTGTCCTCCAGCATTATGCAGTCGGCGTCAATGAAGAGCAGCACCTCGCCGGAGGCGTTTCTTGCGCCGGTGTTCCTTGCCTTTGACACCCCGGCATGCTCCCTGAGCTCCACCAGCTTTACAGGATAGCGCCGGCATATCTCCGTAGTTCTGTCGGTGGAGCAGTCGTCCACCACCACAACCTCAAGCTCGGGGTATCTTGAGCGGAACACCGCATCTAAGCACCTGCCTATCACCTTCTCACCGTTGTGCACCGGTATAATCACCGACACCTTCGGAAGCCTCTTCATGCTCAGGCACCTCTCGCTCTGAAGAGGTTCTTCTTCACCATTAGCCAGAACAGGCTCTTTGCACCTATGTAGAGAACCCGCAGGTCGTCGGTGGTGCGAACCTTTAAAAGCCTCTTCAGCATGTAGCTGGGGCGCATGTAGAAGCGTCTGAAGGCTATGCTCCTGAGCTTTTCCAGCTCCTCAACGCTCATGGTGTATGGCACGAAGGGTGTGCCGTCAAAGGTGAAGCGCTCCCAGTCGCCTATCAGCCTGCCGTACTCATCCACCCTGTCGTAGAGCTCTGTGCCGGGGAAGGGCACCAGGGTGTGGAAGTTGGCGGTGTCGGGGTCAAGCTCAATGGCAAACTCTATGGTCTGGAGACCCTCCTCAAAGGTCTCCCCGGGAATGCCCAGGATGAAGGAGCCGTGAACGTGCAGCCCCACCTCCTTTGCGCTCTTCACCGCCCGGCGGGTCTGTTCTAAGGTTATGCCCTTGCGCAGGGTGTTCAGGTTCTTCTGCACGCCGCTCTCTATGCCGAAGAGCACCGCCCAGCAGCCGGCTTCCTTCATCGCCTTTAGCAGGGGCTTGTCAACGTGGTTCACCCTTGCAGAGACGTACCAGGTGAAGTCCAGCCCGCGCTTCTTTATCTCCTCGCATATCCGCATGACCCTCTTGTAGTCACGGCAGAAGTTGTCGTCCAAGAAGCGTATCTCCCTGTAGCCCATGTCCAGGCACTGCTCTATCTCCTGCATCACGTTCTCAACGCTTCTGAACCTTATTCTGCGCTCCCTGTCCGGCTGGAAGCAGTAGATGCACCTGGCATCGCAGCCGCGGGAGGTCATCACTATAGCCACGGGCTTGCGCCGGTAGTTGCCGAGGGGCGGCAGGTAGAGGTAGGGGTTCTCAAGCAGGTGTCTGGCGGGGAAGGGCAGGGAGTCCAGGTCCTCTATGAGCGGTGCCGGCGGGCTTCTGACGATTTCGCCGTCCTTTCTTCGGTAGGAGACGCCCTCAATGCCAGCCGGCTCCTCTCCAGCCTCAACCTTCTTCGCGAGCTCTGTGGCTGCTATCTCGCCCTCGCCAACAACGATGCTGTCAAACCTGCTCTCTTCAAGCAGCCTCGCCCCCATGGCAGTTGGATAGGGTCCGCCGCAGGTTACGTGAATGCTCTCATCCAGCTCTTTTATGTCTTCGGCGGTCTTCTTTGCCCTGGGCCAGAGGAAGGCGTTGGAGTATATGCCAACGAACTCGGGCTTGAACTTCCGGATCCTCTCAAGGATGGTGTCATGGGCTAAGAAGGAGCCATCAAAGAACTTCACCTCGTAGCCCTCACGCTCAAGGCATGCACCTAAGTAGAGGACGTTGAGGGGCTGCCAGTAGTTAGCCTGAGCTTTTGAGGTCTTCTCCGGAAACACGTCTTCCAGCAGCCAGGAGGGCATGACAAGCGCACACCTCATGCTATCACCTCAGCCTGCGCTCTCCCTCCCCGTACTGGTGGTGTATGCTGCCTCATACTATCTGTGAGACAACTTTAGCGAGGGCAAGAATAACCCGCATGTTTTAAGCCATCGCAGGGAAAGGAAGGTGCATGCAGGTGCTCATGCTCGGCTATGCCGGGATGCGCATTGAGAGTTTCCTCAAACTGCTCGGGAGGCATGGAGTTGAGGTGCTGGTGGATGTGCGCAGGTTCCCCAGGTCAAAAAATCCCGAGTTCGTGCAGCAGAGGCTGAGGGAGCATCTTGAGGCTGCCGGCATAGCCTATGTCCACCTTGAGGAGCTTGGCGGGTACAGGAGGGGTGGCTACGCCGCCTATGCGACTTCGCCGGAGTTCAGGCGCGGGATTGAGAGGCTTCTTGAGCTTGCTTCTGAGCGAAGGGTGGCGGTGATGTGCTTGGAGAGGAGCCAGCGCTGGTGCCACCGCAGGTACATAGCTCAAGAGCTGCGCAGAAGGGGTGTGGGGGTGCAGGAGCTGCGCTAAGGCTCAAGCGCCTTCTGTATGCTCTGCCTGTAGGGCGGACGAAGCACCCCAGCTTCGGTTATTATCCCGGTGATGTACTCTGCAGGTGTGACGTCAAAGGCGGGGTTGAAGACTTCTGCATTTTCGGGTATCAGCCTGCGCCCGTTGAAAAATTCAAGCTCCTCACGGCTGCGCATTTCCACGGGTATCTCGTCGCCGCTCTCTATCTCCGGGTCTATGGTGGAGAGGGGCGCAGCCACATAGAACTCCGCACCGTGCTCCTTTGCGAGCACCGCCAGCGAGTAGGTGCCTATCTTGTTGGCGGTGTCGCCGTTCATTGCTATCCTGTCGGCGCCCACGATGACCTTGCTCACACCCTGCGTTCGCATCACGTAGCCAGCGCAGCCGTCAGCTATGACTGTGACGGGCACCCCTGCCTTTACCAGCTCCCAGGCTGTCAGCCTTGCCCCCTGGAGCAGAGGTCTGGTTTCGTCGGCGAAGACCCTGAGCTTTT
>JALSIP010000087.1 GCA_026989875.1 archaeon | reverse complement strand
CCGCAAAGATGCCCTCCTTTGCCAGGTAGTGCTGTGCGAGGTCGTCAATGCCCTTCTGGCAGAAGAGCACGCTGGCGCCGCTGGCTTTGATCTTCTCCACCATCTCCCTGAGCATGCGCTCCTCCTCATCCATGAACGCCTGCATCTGCTCCGGGGAGAGTATGTCTATCTTGGCGTCAACCTCCGTCTTCTTTATCTCAAGAGCGCTGTTCACCAGCGCGATTTTGGCATCTTTCACCCTTCTGGGCATCCCCGGGTGCACACGCTCCTTGTCTATGACTATGCCGTGAATCAGCTCGGTGTTCTCCACCCCGCCTCCGGACTTCTTCTCAATTTTTACTGCATCTCTGTGCACCTCTCCCTCCTGCATCACATGCTGAACAGCACTCACAACTATCTCGGCAAGCTTCTCCCTCGCCTTTTCCACCCCTTTGCCTGTCATTGCCATTACCGCGACCTTTCTGAGGGTTTCGGAGTCTTCTGGAGAAATCTCTCTGCTGATTTCGTGAAGCACTTTCTTTGCATGCTCTGCTGCCATGCGGTAGCCCCTTGCAATCACCGTGGGGTGCACATCCAGCTCCAGCAGCTCCTCCGCATTCTTGAGAAGCTCTCCCGCAAGCACCACCACCGTGGTGGTGCCGTCGCCAACCTCGCTCTCCTGGGTTTTGGCAATCTCAACCAGCATCTTGCCAACAGGATGCTCTATGTCCATCTCCTTCAGTATTGTAACTCCGTCGTTGGTTATCGTCACGTCGCCCAGGCTGTCAACCAGCATCTTGTCCATTCCTCTCGGACCGAGGGTGCTCTTCAGAGTCTCTGCAAGAATCCTTGCAACCATTATGTTCATGCGCCTCGCATCCCTGCCGCGGGTGCGCTGTGTGCCTTCCCTGAGAATCAGTACCGGAGTTCCCATGCTTGCAGCCATTTTCCACCACCTTTCAGAAAACTGTGTTGCTATCTCATGTGTTGCTCCTTTTATTTTTTACGCACTAAAAGCTTATAACTGTCCCCTCAGCGGCGAGCTTTGTCAGGTCGTACATGCCGGCGAATCTCGCCCCTTCTATCAGCTCTTCCTCTGCAATTCCCCGTGCCTCGGCGCAGGGCTTGCACACCAGCATCTCCACACCGAGAGCCTGCACCGCCTCAAGCACGTCCTGAAAGGGTGCCAGACCTATGCCCTGCACGTGTTTGCCCACACCCTTTCTCGCAAGCATAACCGCCTCGTTCATCAGGAAAAGCACGGCTTCATCGCCGTTCTCTCTTGCAGCCTTTGCCGCAAGGAAGGCAAGAGTTGCCCTGCTGGGGTCGTCTGTGCCGTGAGTTGCGGTCACAACTATCTTTGCCACCTTACATCACCTCCCTCTACAACTGCAGCTACGGGATATATAATACTATCTACAAGCAGGTCAGGCTGGAGTGGCGGGGTAACTGATGCACAGAAAGCCGAGAAGGAGCGCACCGCCCGGCACAGCTTCAGCAACTTTTGCAGATGCGATGAACATTAGAGGTAGCATGGCAGGTTTGCAGGCTCATTTAGTGTTAAATGTTTACATTTTCTCTGCAGGCATTACACCGGAGGTAAATACTCTTACCCGCAAAGCTTATTAAGGGTTCCCGAGTAGCTATTTATTGGAGGTAGGCTATGACAGGGAGAAAGACGTACCTTCTGGTGTTGACACTCGCAGGGCTGCTTCTGGCATCTGCGCAGGCTTGGGGACTTACAGACGTCTCGGCAGTGGATGCCTACAACGCTCTGACCAGCGACCCGAATGCGGTGCTCATTGACGTGCGCACCACAGGTGAATACCTGGCGGGAACGCCCACCTGGACTGATCCCAACGGGGTTACCAGGTATGCTATGAACATACAGTTCTGGAACACGCTGTCACCGAGCGACTGGTACAGCCCGACAAACCCGGCTGACCTGCAGGCTCAGATACAGGCACTGCTGGACAGCGGCGAGATAGACCTGAACACGCCGATATACCTGCTCTGCCAGACCGCCTGGAGAAGCCACTACATGGGTCTGTGGCTTGAGAGCACCTTTGGATTCACCAACGTGTATGACATTGACAACCCTGCTGACGGTCTTAAAATCAATGGTGGCGGTGCCGGTGGCTGGGTTGAGTGGACCGGTGCTGGTCTGCCCACGGCTGTACCCGGGCAGCCGCAGGTTGTTGCTGTCAGCCCGGCAGACGGCGCAAGCAGCAGCACCTCTGACGTGACCTTCACCGCTCTGGTGTTTGATCCTGTGGATATCAACGGCGTCAGCATGGCTGATGAGAGCAGCGTCACCGTTGACGTGGGTGGCACGCCCGTTACCCTGAGCTACACCGGCGACTACTATGCTGGCAGCGAGGTGGTTATAAGGCAGTACTCCGGCACTGCCACGCTTGCTGACGGCAGCTACACCTGGAGTGTCGGCGCGAGCAACAGTGTTGGCACGGGCTACTCCTTCCCGGTTAGCCTGTCACCGAGCACTGTCAGAACCCTCACCGTGAGCACGCCTGCGCCGCCACCTGCAGACACCACGCCGCCGACGGTGGTTATAAACAGCCCGGTTGACGGTCAGACCTACACCTCCCTGCCAATAGCAGTGGAGGTCAGTGCCAGCGACGACACCACACCTGCGGACCAGCTCAGCGTGAGCGCTGATGTGAACGGTAACCCTGTTGCTCTTAGCTATGATGCCACCACAGGTCTGTGGGTTGGCAGCATTGACGGCATAACTGACGGCGCCTACACCCTGACGGTGACGGTGAGCGATGCTGCTGGCAACAGCGCCAGTGCAAGCGCAGCCTTCACCTACCAGGCACCCACGCCTGCTGCGGAGTTCCCGGCTGGTGCTGCGCTGCCCGTGCTGGTGAGCGCAGGTGGCTACCTGCTTGCCAGAAGGAGGCTGAGGAAGTAGCCCTGCAGGGCTGACGCCATAAGCGGGCGAAAGCCCGCCTTTAATTTTGTTTTTTCTTCCGGGGTGAGATTTTTATACCACCTCTGCCCAAGTAGAGGGCTGGTAGATTGCATGCGCGACAGGTGGAGGAATAGCTTCAGCGAGTGGTATGCAGAGCAGCTTGACAGGGCTGAAATTCTTGACGTTCGCTATCCTGTCAAGGGCACCTATGTCTGGCGTCCCTACGGCTTCCGGATAAGAGCGAACGTTCTGAAGCTTATAAGGCAGATTCTGGACGAGGCGGGGCATGAGGAGGCGCTCTTCCCCCTGCTCATACCCGAGCACGAGTTTGCAAAGGAAGCCAGGCACATAGCAGGCTTTGAAGACGAGGTTTACTGGGTCACCCACGGTGGCAGGAGTGAGCTCGGTGTCAAGCTCGCCCTCCGTCCCACCAGCGAAACCGCGATGTATCCCATTCTTGCCCTCTGGATAAGAAGCCATGCAGACCTTCCCCTGAAAATCTACCAGGTGGTAAACACCTTCCGCTACGAGACCAAGCACACACGTCCGCTGATACGCATGCGTGAGATAACCACCTTCAAAGAAGCCCACACAGCGCATGCAAGCGCTGAAGATGCCGAGAGGCAGGTTCAGGTGGCGGTGGAGTGCTACCGCAGGTTCTTTGACGCTCTGGGCATCCCCTACATAATCTCCCGCAGACCCGAGTGGGACAAGTTCCCTGGAGCTGAATACACCATCGCCTTTGACACCATCTTCCCGGACGGCAGGCTGCTGCAGATAGCAACGGTGCACAACCTGGGTCAGAACTTCTCCAGAACCTTTGAGATAACCTTTGAGACTCCTGAAGGCAGGCAGGAGTACGCCTATCAGACCTGCTACGGCATAAGCGACCGCGTGATTGCCGCTCTCTTAGCCCTTCACGGTGACGACTCCGGGCTGTGCCTCATGCCCGAGGTTGCGCCGCTGCAGGTGGTGGTGGTGCCCATCTGGTTCAAAGAGCGCAAGGAGGAGGTTGACCGCGAGGCTGAGGCTATAGTGAGGGAGCTATCCTGCTTCAGAGTACACCTGGACACGAGGGAGCTGAGACCCGGAGCAAAGTACTACCACTGGGAGCTCAGGGGCGTGCCCCTCCGCGTGGAAATCGGTCCCAGAGACATTGAAAACCGGCAGGTGACGCTTGTCAGGCGGGACACCGGCGAGCGCATAACCGTGGCGAGGAGTGCACTGAGGCAGGAGGTTGAGAGGCAGCTCAGGAGCATAGGCGACGCTCTCAGGGAGCGTGCCTGGCAGGAGATGCGCTCTATGCTGAGAGAAGCGGGAGCTCTGGAGGATATAGAGAAGGCTGTGGGGGAGAGGTGCGTAGCACTTGCGCCCTGGTGCGGCTCTAAGGAGTGCGACGAAACCATAGAGGCGCATGCAGGTGTGGGGGTGGGAGGCGTGATGGAGGCAGAGCCGGGGCGATGCGTGGTGTGCGGGAGAAGCACTAAGCACAGGGGGATTGTGGGCAGAAGCTACTGAGGCGAAGGATTTATATTCATGCCCCTGGCTTAAACCCTTTTAAGGAGGTGGATTTAAGGCATGCATGTGCATGTGTCATCCCGTGATAGAGCCTGGCTTCCAGCCACCAATGGCTTGCTTGCGCCCCACCCGGTTTGCCGCGAATGCGGCGCTGTGAAGAACATCTCCGGCGACAGGGCAAGGGGCATGGGTTACTACGCCAACGTCCTGTCTGAAATCAAAAAACACTTAGAAAGTCGTGGTGGCAAGCTCTCTCAGGCTCAGATACGGCTTATAATGCGCGAGCTGGAGAGCAGCGAGTACTTCAATGACACATACACCCTTCTTGGCTCCGTGCAGCGCAGCATGTTCACCAGGGTTGTGCAGAAGTACACGGGTCTTTCCAGAAGCTTCATAGAGGCTTTTCTGTGAAGGTCTCAGCCTCAGGGCTCGGCACCTGCCGTGGCATCCACAGCCTTTTTATACCTGCTCCACCCACTAACACCCATGCAGGAGTGCGAGATATGCGGTGAGGAGACGGAAACCTTCACCTGCCGTGTATGCGGCAGGGTATTCTGCATAGACTGCGGGGACCCTGCTGCAGAAGAGTGTGAGTTCTGCGCCGACGAGGAGGAAGGTTAAAGCGTGGTGAGCTTCTCCACCACCCCGTAGTCTGCGTTCGTCCTCACCCCCGTGGGTGTAATGTGGGTTCTGCTCGCCCTGTATCCCATCTCCCGCAGCCTCTCCACCACCCTCTCAACCTTCGCGAGTCTTCCTGTCTTTCTGCGCCTGCCGATGTGGTGCAGGTCATAGAAGTAGGGCACCTCCACCTCAGCCTCCTCTGCGAGCACCGAGAGCAGCCTCTCAGCCCTTCTGTCGTTCAGGTACTCAGCCCTCTCCCCAGCCAGGCGCACGAATTCAGCGTCGGCAATGCCTCCGAGCCACAGCCTGCCAGCCACCGCAAGCCCGTGCCCGCATCTGCACCTCCCTGCGATGCAGCCTTTAATACCCTCCCTGTAGCCGCAGGCAGGGCAGAAAAGCAGCATCCCCAGCCTCTCCAGCGTCTCATCTGCACGCCGCCTGCCCGAGCGCACCTCCACCACAGCCCTGAAGTAGTGGTCGGTGGCGTGCGAGAATAGCACCTTCATGCCCCTTCCATACCTGGCGCACTCGTGTGCCAGAAAGCCCAGCAGGATTCTCAGCCCCGCCTCCTTGCAGAGCTCGCCCCTCACGGGCGTGGCGCCGTACTTCCTCAGGCACGCCCTCGGATAGACGCCGCACAGGGCTGCGGTATCTGTGGCGGTGACGGCGAGGTACCCCTTAGAGGGCAGAGCAGCCACCGCGTTGGCTGTGAACCTCACAGGTGAGCCGAAGGGGTCAACGTCAATGAAGTTGAAGCACCCTCGCACGCTTGTCAGGAGCAGGTTGGCTTCGCAGCATGACACGCTCACCTCCACCCCGTTGAGCTCCGCATTCTTCTTGATAACCCTCACAGCCTCGGGATTTATGTCGTTCAGGTGCACCTCTGCGCCGCACTCCCTCGCCACCCTTATCCCCTTGGCACCGCTGGCGGCGAGCAGGTCCAGGAAGTCCACCCTTCCGAGAGCCCTGACAGCCGCGCAGGTTAAATCCCTGTTCAGCTTCATGCGCGGGTTAAAGAACACCCCCTCCTCAGGCACCCGCAGCTCTGTCAGACCTTCTCGTACCCTCATTTCAGCTTCATCATCTCTCTGAGTCTTCTGCCAACCTCTTCAATCTGGTGCTGGCTGTCCTTCTCCCTGAGGCTTTTCAGCACCGGTCTGCCTGCCCTGTTCTCCAGCACCCACTCCCTGGCAAACTCGCCGCTGCGTATCTCCTCCAAGATGCGCCTCATCTCCTCCCGCACCTGGCGGTTGATAATCCTCCTGCCCCTGGTTCTGCCTCCGTACTCGGCGGTGTTGGAGACCCTGCGCCACATCCCCTCAATACCCTCGCGGTAGTAGAGGTCAACAATGAGCTTGAGCTCGTGCAGGCACTCAAAGTAAGCCACCTCCGGCGAGTAGCCTGCCTCCACTAAGGTCTCAAAAGCCGCCTTTATCAGCTCGGCACTCCCGCCGCACAGGTCAACCTGCTCGCCAAACAGGTCGGTCTCCGTCTCCTCCGCAAAGGTGGTCTCAAGCACGCCCACCCTTGTGGAGCCGTTTGCCTTTGCGAGCGCAAGCGCGCGCTGCATTGCCCTGCCCGTGAAGTCCTGCTCCACCGCCACCAGCGCAGGCACTCCAGAGCCGCGCAGGTACTCCTCCCTCACCATCGCTCCTGGACCTTTCGGTGCCATCATTATTACATCCACGTTCTCCGGCGGAACTATCTGCCCGAAGCGTATGTTGAAGCCATGGGAGAAGCTCAGGGCGTTGCCCTCCTCAAGGTTCCTCTTCACGTACCTGGCGTAGATATCGGGCTGAACCTCATCCGGGATGAGCATGTGCACTATGCTGCCCCTTTTCGCCGCCTCTTCTATCGGGAGAACCTCAAAACCATCCCTGCTGGCACGTCTCCAGCTTTCCCCGTTTTCCCTCAAACCCAGCACCACTTCCAGACCGGAATCGCGAAAGTTCTGCGCCTGTGCCGCACCCTGGCTGCCGTAGCCTATAACCGCAACCGTCTCACCCTCAAGCACAGAAAGCTCCACATCTCCCTCATAGTATATCCTGCCCATCAGAACTCCTCCTTCCTGTCGGGATCAAAATCCAGAAACTCCTTCATCTCTCCGGGAAATATCTCAATTTCCCTGCCCTCTCTTATGAGGTGCGTGTAAACCACCTCCAGGTAGTGCTCAAACCTGATGCCGTACTTCTCGTGCACCTCCGGCAGGTCTCTGGGGAAGCTTATCCACCTGGGATTCTCAAGCTTCACCTCAACCACCTGGTTTATCTCCTGTATCAGCCTCTTTCTGTCGTCAAAGTGTCTCAGAAGTTTCATGCGCAGCACATCTCCCGGGCGGAGGTCGTACTGCGTCTTCATGCTGTAGTTCACGTACATCTCATCCCCGCTGTCTATGCGGTTTATCTCCCTGAGCGGCATAGGCGAGCACCCCTGCAACCTCAACAGCCTAACCTGTTAAAACTTAATGTTTCAGTAACACGTTAGTGTGGAGGGGTATTGTGAATGATAGTATTTGAGAGGGTCACCAAGAGGTTCGGGGGAGTAACGGTGCTTCAGGAGCTGGACTTCAGGGTGGCTGAGGGCGAGGTTTTCGGGCTGCTGGGCGAGAACGGCGCGGGCAAGACCACGGCACTGAGGCTGCTTTGCGGCGTGCTCAAGCCCACCTCGGGGAGGGTGCTGGTGCGGGGGCTGGAGGTGAGCACCCGCACGAGGGAAGTAAGGCGCATGATAGGCTACCTGCCAGAAGAGCCCAGCATGTACGAGCGCATGAGTGCGAGAGAGCTTCTGCACTTCTTTGCGGGGCTGTACGATGTGGAGGAGGCTGAGGAGAGGGCGGAGCGCATGCTTGAGCTGGTGGGGCTGGCGGAGAGGGCTGACTCCAAGATATCAACCTTTTCCAAGGGCATGCGCCAGAGGCTGAGCATAGCCAGAGCCCTGCTGCACGAGCCGCCTGTACTCGTGCTGGACGAGCCCACCTCGGGACTTGACCCGCTCAGCGCGAGGCAGCTCAGGAGGCTCATAGCGGAGATGAGCGCCAGCAGGACGGTGATGCTCTGCACCCACCACCTGCAGGAGGCTGAGGAGCTGTGCCACCGCATTGGCATACTCCATGGCGGCAGGCTCGTGGCTGTGGGCACGCCGGAGGAGCTTAAGGCGGGGCTGGAGGAGCATGGCTGGAGCTCTCCAACGCTGGAGGATGTTTTTGTGTGGTACACGGGTGGTGGTGTTGCTAATCCGGGTGGCTGAGAGAGAGCTCAGGGAGCTGCTGGGATGCAGGCGCTACCTGCTTGCCTTTGCGGTGCAGACGCTGCTCCTGCTTGCCCTCCTTCCCGCCTTCAGCAGTCTGCTTTCAGAGGGCGGGGCTACTGTGCCAGTGCCCGCGCTGAGGGGCTTCATACCAGTAGGCGTGGTTGACATGAGCGGCGATGCAGAGCTGCTGCTCAGCCAGCTAAGCTCAAGGGAGGAGCTCAGCCTGCGCTTTTACTCTGCAGTGCCGGAGGAGGAGCTCAGGAGAGGAAAAATTGCTGGCTACCTGCTTGTACCTCCAGCCTACAGGGAGAGCAGCGGCGGTGGAAGCGTGGTGCTGGTGCTGGGCAATTCCCTTAAGGCGGGCATGCTGCAGAAGGCGGTGGAGGACAGCGTCACAGCCCTGCGCTCTGAGCTGCGCGGGCGTGCGGGAGCATACCCGCAGATTGAGGTTGTGAGGAAGTTCAGGCGTGAGGTCGTGGTGCAGGTGGAGGACAGACGCTACTCCAGCTTCTTCCTGGGCTACCTCATACCCCTGGTGCTCTTCTTCCCGCTGTTCATGACAGGCGGGGCGGTGGTTGACGCCACCACAGGCGAGAAGCTCAGACGCACCCTTGAGCCACTTCTCGCCTCGCCCCTGAGCAGAGGTGAGATAGTCGCGGGCAAGTTTCTCGCTCTGTGGGGCTTCACGGGCATGCAGTGCACCATCTGGCTGGGGCTGGTGATGCTGATGGACATACCCGTAGCAGAGCCGGGGAGCGTGCTGCTGGTACTGCTGGCTGCTGCAGCCTCCCTCACAGCCTCGGGCATGCTGCTGGGCATGCTGGCTAAGAGCGTTAAGGAGGCGAATCTGGCGCTTATGCTGCTTTACATTCCTGCCTTCATAGGCGTGCTCTACACCCTGACCGCGGGGTTCTTCACGGGCTTCAGCCCCTCTGTGCTTCCAGCCGCGGCTGTGGCTCAAGCGGTAAGCGGCGGCACGGAAGCCTGGAAGGCGGTGCTGCCGCAGCTCGGGATTGCGGCGCTCTCGCTTGTCACGTGCAGATGGGTGCTGGGCAGGGAGGAGGTGCTCTCGGGCTCACGCCCCTCCGCCGTGCAGTTGCTCAGAGAGGTCGCCCTCGGAGGCGCTGAAGCGGGAGCCGGTGTGAAGCTCGGCCTGCTCTTAGCACCTTTCAGCTTCACCACAGCCATGCTGCTGGAGCTTCTTGCAGCCTTCACCATGCTGCACCTGCTCCCGCGCACAGTCGCTCTGCCGCTGCTGGTGCTGCTCTCGGCGCTTGCAGAGGAGATGCTGAAGCTTCTTCCCGTGGCGCTGTTTCTGAGGTGGCGCAGGGCAAGCGCGGGAAGCGTGCTTGCCTGTGCCCTGAGCTCTGCGGCTGGCTTCTCTGCCATTGAGACAGCCTTAGCTATTGCGGGAGCAGCACTGCTCGGCGGCAGCTTCTCCACCGTGGCTGCAGGAAGATTCCTCACCCTCAGCATGCATCTGCTCGCCACCTCCGTCGCCGCTCTCGGGCTCATGCGAGGCGGCTGCCTCAGACCAGCGCTCATCTCTGCAGCCGTGCTCCTGCATTCAGCCTTCAACATCATGCTTCTGGGGGCGGTGCTGTGGGTGTAGGGGCGCTGATGAAGAAGGAGCTGGAGGAGATAATCAGCGAGAGACTCTACCTGCTTGCCTTTCTGGTGCAGCTTCTCATAGCGCTCAGCATAACCACCGTTGCGCTTATGTACTCCTCCCTGAGCAGCCCCGAGGTCATGGAGAGGTACCTCCCGCCCCAGCAGGTCAGGGTGGGCGTGGCTGGCGACGCCTCTGCTCTTGAGATAGAAAACCTGGGGCTGGTGCACCTTGAGCCGCGGGACAGCTACTGGGGCGCCATGGACAGGCTGGGACTGGTGGCGGTGCTGGTTGCCCCCGAGAACCTGAGCGTCGCTCTGCGGGAGGGCAGGGTGCGCTTCACCATCTACATAGACAACACCAACCCCCTTTCAGGCTTTGCGGATGCCATGCTGAGCCAGGCTGTGGAGAGGCTCAGGCAGAGCCTTGGAGGCAGGGCGGAGGTGGTGCTGGAGGTAAGCGGCGCTGCAGCGGCGGGCGCGCCTCCAGAGTACCTGGAGCTCATTTACGGCATTCTGCTGCCCTTCATCCTCCTGCTCCCCGCCTTCCTGGCAGCCAACATGACCACCGACTCCATAGTGGGAGAGAAGGAGAGGCGCACCTACGAGCTCCTTGCTGTGGCACCTCTGAGCCTGAGGGAGCTCATGCTGGCAAAAACCCTGCCCATAGCAGGGGTGGCACTTGCGCAGGCGGCGGTGTGGATGCTCATCCTGAGCCTGCGGGGAATACAGGTGCACAACCCGCTGCTGATTCTGCTTATCCTCGCACTTCTGGACAGCCTCTTCATAGGTGCAGGGGTGGTGATTTCAGCCATCTCCGACACCACAAAGGAGGCAAATGCCGGCGTGACCATGCTTCTGATAGCCGCATCGCTTCTGCTTTTCGCACCCCTCCGGGGAGAACTGCCCAGTCCTGTGAGGCTGATAGCCCTGCTCGCCTCATCGGAGGTTGCGGAGCCCGTGGAGGTGCTGGAGATGCTTGTTCCACTGGCTGTGCTTGCTGCAGGGACGCTGCTGGTGGGAGAGAAGATGCTTGAGCGCAGGGAGAGCATGAGAGTGTAAATATTTGACGATGTTATCATTATGTGAACTTGCCCCGGCAGAGGAGGAGTGCAGGTGTGCAGGGAGTGTCAGGTGATTTTACAGTGTGTTCAGTGTTTTCCACAGATGTAAAGAGTTGTACAGGGTGCGTGTAAGCATTACAGGTAAAACTGATATATCTGAGCCTCAGAATTAATAAACATGAGGCGAGAGGGCATGGAAAGGGAATTTAACGGGTACCTGAAGGATACCGTTGAAAGTGCTGGTGCGGAGCCTGCAGCCTCGGAGGTGGTTACGGGGTACGAGCGCAGGGTCAGGGAGGCTATGACCAAGGTTAAGGTCAGAGCCTACGAGGTCAGTGCTACCGAGCTCAGGAAGAAGGCGCCAAGGCCTGGATACCTGGGTGTGCAGGACAGGAGCGACCTCAAGTACTTCGGTGCAACCCTTCTGGTGTTTGTCATGGTCTTCACCCTCATAAGCATTCCCGTTGTTGCCCCACGCTTCCCCTACGAGCTCACCATTGAGGTGAGCAGCCTGAGCGACTACGGCATAACCGTGCCCTCCCCCACCGCCGTGTTCCTGCCTGACGTGTATGCGATGGAGGGGGGTGGAAAGACGTATCAGGCTGAGGTCAGAGTTGGCGCCCTGCCGGTTGAGGTGAAGGTAAAGACCCTTGACCTGAGCACCAGCGTTGACTCCCAGGTGCTCACCGTGGCAATGCGCGGCTGCGGCTGCGGACCCTACATGATGTGATCCTGACCCCCTCACCCCCTCCCCCTTTCCTCTTTTTTGCCTACGCACAGCTTGGCGAGGTGCTGTGGTGCTCCAGCCCCTCCAGAGCGGCGCGTATCCTCTTCAGCCCCTCTGCTATGGCACCCTTGCATGCGGCATAGCTCAGCCTCAGGTAGCCGTCCCTTCCGAAGGCTATGCCCGGCACAACCGCCACCTTCGCCTCCTCCAGCAGGTACATGGCGAGCTCCTTTGAGTCCATGCCGTAGGCGGAGAAGTTCGGAAACACATAGAAAGCGCCCTCCGGCATTACACAGCTCACATCCGGCATCTTCCTCAGCTCCTCCACCATGTACTTTCTCCGCCTGTCAAACTCGTACAGCATCAGCCTCATATCCGCACCCAGCGCTTTCAGGCATGCGTGCTGCACGAAGGTGGTTACGTTGCTAACGCTGTGCGCCTGCAGGCGCGTCATCGCCTTTATAATCTCCTCCTTACCCGCAGCATATCCGATGCGCCAGCCTGTCATGCAGTAAGCTTTGGAAAATCCATTAACCGTTATGCACAGCTCCTCCATGCCATCAAAGCTGCCGATGCTCACGTGCTTTGCGCCATCGTACACCATGTACTCGTAGATTTCATCAGAAATAACGTATATCCCGTGGTCCTGGCACAGCTCCGCTATGCCTCTGAGCTCCTCCTCCCTCATCACCGCGCCAGTCGGGTTGCAGGGGGTGTTGAGTATGAGCACCTTGGTTTTCGGAGTTATGCGCTCAGCCACAGCCTCGGGGCTCAGCCTGAACCCATCTTCCTCCCTCGTGGGCACATACACCGCCCTTCCCTCAGCCAGCTCCACCATGGCGGGGTAGGACACCCACCAGGGCTCTGGAATCAGCACCTCCTCTCCCGGGTTAACCAGCACCATTATCGCCGCGTATATCGCCATCTTTGCGCCCGGGGTGACCACCACCTGCTCCGGCGTGCACTCAATTCCGTTCTCTGCTCTGAGCTTCTCGGCAATAGCGCTTCTGAGCTCCTCAATCCCCTGGGATGCGGTGTACCTGCCGAGCCCCCTCTTAACCGCCCTGCACACCTCTTCTGTGGCTTCCTCAGGCGGCGGGAAGTCGGGTTCGCCTGCGCTCAGGTTTATCACATCCTCGCCCCTTGCCTTCATCTCCTTAGCCTTAGCGGAAATCTCCAGAGTTGCCGACGGGCTGACCCGCCTTATTCTTGCAGCCAGCATCTCACCACCCTGTTTGAGTATAGCTGAGCCCAGGCTATTAAATGTTCCGATGCCGCCGGCTCAGGCAGTGGGTGTGATAATCCCTTACGAGGTTAGGAGGGGGTGAGCTTACATGGAGGCTACTTCGGTTCTTTTTGATGCGGTTGTCAGGGAAGCCTTTGAGACAATAATACGCAAGATTCGCGATGGCAAGAAGCTCACCGACTCTGAGGTTCTGCTGCTGGTGGTGAGCCAGATACGCAGGGAGCAGGAGATGCACTTTGGCGAGATGGAGAGGCGCTTTGCCGAGATAGACA
>JALSIP010000086.1 GCA_026989875.1 archaeon | reverse complement strand
GGCTTCTCCCCCGTGCCCGTTGCCACCACCACAACCCTCGCCCTGTGAACCCGCAGGTCGGTGCGCACCAGCAGCTCGTCTTCGCCGCCGGTGATGCGCATAACCTCCTCACCCTCCTGAATTATAGCCCCGCTCTCACGGGCAGCCTCTGCGAGACGCCTCCCGAAACTCCAGCCATCCCCTGTGTAGAGCAGGCTGTCCACACGCCTGGCTAAGCACACTCCGCCTCCTGCCACCAGCTTCTCAACAACCAGGCACTTCATGCCGAGACGCGAGGCGTGGGCGGCGGCACTGAGCCCCGCCACGCCCGCACCGGCAACCACCACATCCCAGAGCATTCATGGCTCCATCTTCTCACCAAAATATAAATATGCTGTTCTCTGCTAAGGAGAGAGCAGGAGGTAGGTAAGGGTGATCGTGGTTCCTGGCACTGCCTCGCAGGTTCTCGCCCACAGGGTTGCGGAGCTGCTCGGTGCCGAGCTTGCCGGTGTAACGTGCAGGCGGTTTCCGGATGGTGAGCTATACCTGAGGGTGGAGGGAGACTTCAGGGGTGAGGAGTGTGTGGTGGTCCAGTCAACGCCACCGCCGCAGGACAGGAACATCTTTGAGCTCCTCGCCCTGCTGGAAACGCTTCGCGATGCCGGGGCGGCGGAGCTCACGGCGGCGGTGCCTTACTTAGCCTACGGCAGGCAGGACAGGGCGTTCAAACCTGGAGAGGCGGTGACCTCAAGGGTGCTGGCAAAGCACGTGTCCCTGAATGCCGACAGGTTCATAGGCGTTAACCTGCACAAGCGCAGCATCCTGGACTACTTTGATGTTGAGGCGGTGGAGCTGGACGCATCCCCGCTGCTCGGGAGGTACTTCAGACAGAGGCTGAAGGGCAGGAGAGCGGTTATTGCACCCGATGCCGGAGCCTCGGGAATGGCTGAGAAGGTGGCAGAGGTTCTGGGATGCGAGCACGACCACCTGGAGAAGAAGAGGCTTGGACCAGGGGAGGTGGTGCTGCAGCAGAAGGAGCTTGATGTGGAGGGTGTGCAGGTGGTGCTGGTGGACGACATAATAGACTCCGGGGGCTCAATGGTTGAGGCCATGAAGGCGATTGAATCGCAGGGGGCAGAGAGCGTGCATGTCTCCTGCGTGCATGCCCTTGCCACGGGAAGTGCAATTGCAAGGCTGCTCGCAGGTGGAGCTTCGGAGGTGGCGGGCACAGACACCATAGCATCGCAGGTGAGCGTCATCTCGGTGGCTGAGATGCTTGCAAGCGTCCTGAAATGAGGCTGCTGCTTTTCCTCTCCGGCGAGCATCCCACTCTGCCTGCGGCTGAGGCGCTGGCTGCAGCTGAGGCGCTCGGAGCAGGGGCGCGGGTGGTGCACAGGGATGAGCAGGTGCTGGTGTGCGAGAGCGATGCCCAGCCAGAGGCGCTTGCAGAGAGGCTCGGGATGTGCCACTTTGTGGCTGAGCACCTGTTCTCCTGCGGCTGCAGCGTCCGGGAGATAACAGCAAGAGCTGAGGGGCTTGAGGCTGAGTTTGAGGGCAGCTTTGCCGTGAGGGTGCGCAGGGTTGGGGGGCGCTGCAGAGGGTTGTGCACCTCCGAGCTTGCCGCCGCCATTGGCAGGCGCCTCGTCTCCAGCAGGAGGCGGGTCAACTTGGAGTCCCCACAGCACCTGTTCGTGGGCATCGCCTCTGGGAGGTTTCACTTTGGAATTCTGAGAGCTAAGGTGGACAGGAGCAGCTACAGGCGGCGAAGCCCGCACCTGCGCCCTTACTTCCGTCCTGGAAGCATGAAACCAGCGCTTGCGAGAGCTGTGGTGAACCTCGCCAGAGTGCGCGAGGGTGCGAGGTTCGCTGACCCCTTCTGCGGCTCAGGCGGGCTGCTGATTGAGGCAGGACTGCTCGGCGCCAGAGTGTACGGGTTTGATGTTGACGCCAGAGCCGTGAGGGGTGCGCTGGAGAACCTGCGCTGGTGCGGGCTGAGTGGCAGGGTGGAGCGCGCTGACGCCAGGGAGCTCTGGAGGAGCTACAGGGAGTACTTCCACGCCATTGCCTGCGACCCGCCCTACGGAATAAGCGCCAGCACTGGCAGAAGCAGCCTCCAGAAGCTATATCAGGAGGCACTTACATCTATTCACCGCATGCTGATGAAGGGTGCGTACGCCTGCGTGCTCTCCCCGGAGAGGGTTGAGCTTGAGAGTCTGGCTGAGGAAGCTGGCTTCAGCGTTGAGGAGATGCACTCAGAGAGGGTGCACGCGAGCCTGGTGAGGAGGATAGCGGTGCTCAGGAAGTGATGGCATGGAGGTGGTGTTTCTCGGAACTACGGCAGCCGTGCCCACGGCGCAGAGGGCTCATCCGGGTATTGCACTGTGCTACAGGGATGAGGTGCTGCTGTGGGACTGCGGCGAGGGCGTGCAGAGACAGCTCATCTCAGCTAAGGTGAACTTCATGCGCATAAGCAGGGTTTTCATAACCCACCTGCACGGCGACCACTTCTTGGGGCTTCCGGGACTGCTGCAGACGCTGGGGTTTTCTGACAGAAAGGCGCCGCTAAAAATTTACGGTCCTGAGGGGATTGAAGAGCTGGTTGAAAGGATGCTCGGGCTGGGGGTGTTTGAGCTGGGATATGAGGTGGCGGTGGAGAGGCTGAAGCCGGGAATGAGGGTGCAGGGAAATGGATACGAGGTGGTGGCGTTTCCCGTGGTGCACGGCATTCCAGCCTTCGGGCTGGCTTTCAGGGAGCTGAAGGGGAGGAGGTTCCTGAGGGAGAAGGCTGAGGCTCTGGGGATACCTCCAGGACCGCTGTACAAGAGGCTGCAGCGGGGGGAGAGGGTGGTGTTCGGGGGCAGGGTGATTGAGCCGGAGGAGGTGCTGGGGGAGCAGAAGAAGGGGTTCAGGGTGACGTACTCGGGTGATACAAGACCGGTGGAGGAGACGGTGAGGCATGCCGGTGAGGCGCTGCTTATACATGACAGCACCTTCGGCGCAGAGGAGGCGGAGAAGGCGAGAAGCAGGCTGCACTCCACCTGCACCGAGGCTGCTCACATAGCCAAGGAGGCGGGCGCGAGAATGCTGTACCTGACGCACATCAGCCCGAGGTACAGGGACACAGGCGCCATGGAAGCGCAGGCGAGGGAGGTGTTCCCGGAGAGCCACGTTGCAGAAGACCTGCTCAGGGTTGACCTGCTGAGCCTGAGAAGGGAGAGGGGATGGTGGAGGTGAGCTACGCCCTCTGGCTCAGCGTGCTGGTGCTTATACTGCTGCCGCTTGCTGGCGCGGCACTGCTGTGCATGAGCAGCAGACTGCTGGAGAGGCTGCTGAGAGCGCTCGTCGCCTTTGCTTCGGGGGCAATGCTCGCCACCGCACTGCTCAAGCTGCTGCCGGAGAGCAACGCCCACGCCTACGCTCTTGCAGGGGTGATGGTGCTGTTCCTGATGGAGGGCCTGATAAGCTGGCACCACTGCCACGATGGCACCTGCGAGGTGCACAGCTTCTCCTACATGATGCTGGTTGCCCAGAGCCTGCACAGCTTCATCCACGGCGCGGTGCTGGCGGCTTCGTATGCGGTGAGCTTTGAGCTCGGAGCCCTGGCAACGCTTGCTATACTCCTGCACCAGATAGCCCAGGAGATGAGCAACCTGGGGGTGCTGGTGTACGGAGGCTTCTCAAAGGTGAGAGCCCTGGGATACCTGCTGCTCACCTCGTGCCTGGCGCTGCCAGGAGCTGCAGCTGCGCTGCTTGCACCGCCTGAGGCACTGCCCCCGGTGCTGGGGTTTGCCGCAGGTGCACTGATATACATAGCCGTGTCTGACCTGATGCCGGAGCTCAGGGGGGAGCGAAACCCGGGTGGAATACTCAGGGTGGCGATGCTGATGCTGCTGGGAATTGCCCTGGTGCAGGCGCTGGGCATGTTTTTTAAGCACCCGCATCCATGATTAATGCATGACTGCAGAGTGGGAGTCGGTGATTGACGAGATCGCCGAACACCTGCCCGCCAGGGTGCTGGTGCTGGGTGCCACAGACACCGGCAAGAGCACCTTCATACGAAGGCTGCTGCACAGGCTCGTGGAGAGGGGCGTCGCATGCACGCTGGTGGACGCTGACCCGGGACAGAAGCACATCGGCCCGCCCGCCTGTATAACCTCGGCGAACTACCGATACCTGTACGAGCTGAGAATGGAGAGGCTTTCTGGAATGTACTTCGTGGGCTCAACCTCACCCAGAGGGCACATGCTCCCCGTGGTGGTGGGCACGAGCAAGCTCGCCAGTGCCGCCTCCGGCAGGGTGACAGTGGTGAATACCTCTGGCTACGTGAGCAACGCGGGCAGCTACCTGAAGTGCGCGAAGATTGAGGTGCTTGAGCCGGAGCTGCTGGTGGCGCTTGAGAGGCGCGGGGAGCTTGAGCACTTAGTGAGGGCGTACTCACACCTTAACTGGCTCCGCCTGCCGGTGCCGGAGGCGGTGAGGGAGAAGTCGCCAGAGGAGAGGCGGGCTGCAAGAAGGGAGAGGTTCAGAAGGTACTTTGAGAGCGCAGTGGTGGTGGAGGCTGAGCTCAGCGGGATGAGGCTGCAGCGGGGCTCAGAGCTTGCTGAGAACATGCTGGTGGGCGTGGCTGATGAGCGCGGAAGAACCCTGGGGCTGGGCATAGTGCTTGAGCTGGATGAGAAAAGGATAAGGCTGCTGACACCGGTTAGGGAAGAGATGCATGTGCTGCAGCCGGGAAGCATGATGGTTACCAGGGAGGGCGAGGAGCTGGGCAGAGTGAGAGGAGGAAGGCACAAAGGAAGAGTCAGGAGAGAAGGGTGTAGTGGTTCACACCACCCCTGCGCACCTTCTTCAGGTAGCGGTGCAGCATGTGGTAGTAGATGAACATCTTTATGCTGCCCTCGTTCACCCTGTACCCCCTCTCCTGAAGCCTTTTAGCTATGGTCCTGCCGTCAACCACCTCTCCCGGCTGAATGACCTCAAGAATAGCCTTAACCTTGCTGGCAGTGTTTGAAAACCGCCTCGCACCCTGAACCGCGCTATTCCTCACGCTCACACACCTCCAGCAGAATAATGTGCACCGGGCATATTTAATGTTTTTGTATAAATTGTTGCTGCTTGCAGAATAATAAGCACGTATAACGTTTATCTATGTTTCCAATTGTTTTAAAACGTATATCTGAGTAATACGGCGGAGATACGTGCTTGTTTCATCTGCACCAGGACCGCGCGCCATCCGTAGCCGAAATGTATTTATTGTTGTAAGGTGTCATTACAACATTAATGACAGCGGAGAGGCTGCTGCTCAGGCTTGGCTTCACAGAAACTGAGGCGAGGGTTTACACCGAGCTCCTCAGGAAGGGCACCGCGACTGCTGGCGAGCTTGCCAGGGCTACCCGTCACTCCAGGACTCAGGTGTACGAGATACTGGAAAAGCTGCAGCACCGCGGGCTGGTTGAAACTCACCCCGCCAGACCCCTGCGCTTCCGTGCCCTTGACCCGGTGGTGGCGCTGCCGGCGTTCACCTCGCACAAGAAGCGTGAGCTTGAGGTTGTTGAGAGGGCGCTGCTCAGGCTTCTGCCGGAGGTCTGGAACACCGGCTCGGCAGAGGATGCTGGAGTTTTTATCGGCAGGGGTGTTGAGAAGGTTTACGTGAAGGTTCTTGAGATGCTGGAGCAGGCAGAGGAGAGGGTGTACACCTTCATGGGCTGGGTTTCAGGGGAGGAGAGCCGGGGGCTTCTGGAAGCCTTCCAGAGGCTGAGGGAGCGAGGTGTTGAGCTCCATCTTGCCGTGCATCAGAACCCGCACTTCAGAGACGGCGCAGGGCGTGAGATGCTTCTCAGGTTTGGAGAGCATGCCAGCAGGTTCTGCATCATTCCACCCCATGCCATACCCCTCCCGCCCCTCAAGATTCTCTACATTGATGCCAGAGATGTATGCATAGCCTTCGGCGACTTCCTGGAGACCGGCACCCTGAGGGACGCCATCTCGGTGCACTACCACCGCATACCCGCGGTGTGCGCCGTGGCTAAGAGGATTGCTGCCCCCTACTTCCGGGAGATCTATGCAAGGTTTGGAGAGGGTGCAGATGATAATAGAGGTTGAGAGGCTGAGAAAGGAGTTCAACGGCGTGGTTGCTGTTGACGGCATAAGCTTCAGCGTGGAGAGGGGTGAGATTTTTGGATTTCTTGGACCAAATGGCGCTGGAAAAACCACCACCATAAACATCCTCACCACCCTGCTCGCGCCCACCAGCGGCACCGCGAGGATAGCGGGATACGACGTAGTAAAGCAGCCTGAGCAGGTTAGACGCAGAATTGGCTTGGTACCTCAGGAGGTGGTGCTTGAGGGAGACCTCACTGCCAGGGAGAACCTGATATTTCATGGGATGCTCTACGGGCTCAGCAGACAGCAGATAGAGAGCAGAATATCAGAGCTTCTGGATATTGTGGAGCTGGAGGATAGGGCGGAAAGCAAAGTTAGAACCTTCTCCGGAGGTATGAAGCGCAGACTTGAGCTGGTCAAGGTGCTGCTGCACGAGCCGGAGGTTGTGTTCCTGGACGAGCCAACCGTCGGGCTTGACCCGCAGACCAGACGCAGAATCTGGGAGTACATACGCACCCTCAACACCGAGAGGGGCGTGACGGTCTTCCTCACCACCCACTACATGGAGGAGGCGGAACAGCTCTGCGACAGGGTGTGCATAATAGACCACGGCAGAATCCTTGATATAGACCAGCCAGATAGACTGAAGCACAGACTGGGCGAGGGGGAGATGGTTGAGATTGAGCTCGCAGAACGATGCGAGGAGTTCGTCAGAAGCCTTGGGGAAGCGGGGTACAGAATAAAAAGCGCCACGGGATGCAGGGTGACAGTGGTGGCGGAGAGGAGTGAAAGGGTTCTTGCGGAGGTATTCAGCCTCGCAGATAGACTCGGCACAGGTATTGTCTCAATTTCCATCAGGAAGCCCACGCTTGAGGATGTGTTCATTCACTACACCGGCAGGAGCATAAGGGACGAAGCCGCAGGCGATACCAGAATCAGGGAGATTGCCAGGAGGCTCAAACATTGAGGTTTCTGCGTGAGCTCTACGTGGTTTTCTGGAAGGAAATGCTGGTGTGGGTTAACAATCCCATGCTGCCCGTGGTCAGAGCCTTGGTGTTCCCGATGATGTGGATAGTGATTTTCGGCTCAGCCTTCGGCGGTGAGGTTAACCACATACCCGTGGCGGTGGTGAGCGAAGACAGCGGCGAGCTCTCCCTTGCCTACCTCAGCATGCTCAGCACGGGCAGAACCCTTGAGCTGAAGTATGCCAGCCCCAGCGAGGCTGAGAAGCTGCTTAAGACACGCAGGGTGTACGGGGTTCTGCACATACCCGCCGACTTTACCGAGAGGCTGCGCTCGGGAGAGGGGGTCACGGTGAGTCTGAGCACCGACGAGAGCACGCCCCAGATAGCAAACGCAATGGCAGCGCACTTCGCTAAGGTAAGCCGCAGCTTCTCGGCACAGCTTGGACTGGAGGATGCGGTGAGGGTTGAGAGAGACCCCATATACGGCAGGGGTGTGAAGTACCTGGACTACTTAGCTCCAGGTGTGGTGATGATGACCATCCTCTTCTCCTCCATTTTCTCCGGCGGACTGAACCTGATTCTTGACCGGGAGTTCGGAACGCTGAAAATGCTGATGGTGTCTCCGATTTCAAGGGACGCCATCATCCTGGGGAAGATATTTGCGGGCGTGGCGCAGAGCATCGCAAGCGGCGTGGTTGCGCTTGTAGTGGCTATTCTTATGGGTGTGCACCTGAAGAGCGGCGCTGCAGGGTTTGCTCTCGTGATTCTGCTGATGTTCATCTCAGGTTTTGGGTTCATAGGGATGAGCACTGCTTTTGCCACCAGGATAACCCAGCTTGAGCAGCTTATGGTGGTGATGCAGGTACTGATAATGCCCATGTGGTTTCTCTCAGGCGGGCTCTACCCCTTAGAGTCCATGCCTGACTGGATGAAGCCCCTGGCAATTGTCAACCCCATGACCTACGCCACGGATGCGGCGAGGGCGGTGATGATAAGGGGGATAATCTGGGAGACGCTTCTGCTTGACCTGGCTGTTATCTCCGCCTTTGCTATTGCAATGTTCCTGGTGGGCTCATACTCATTCAAAAAAACCCTTGGAGGTATAAAATGAGGCTTGCAGCGCTGGTTATGTTGCTGGTTCTCTCCGCAGCCGTACACGCACAGCCGGGGGGTGGGGAGTCGCTGGTGCTGCGGGATGTCAGGCTGACGCCTGAGCCCCTCTACCCGGGAGAGAGCTTCAATCTCTCCTTCAGGGTGGTGAATGCATGGGGTGGCGACAGGTACATAGGCGATGCCTACGTGTACCTGCGGGGCGGCTACCCTTTCCTGAACATCAGCCCGGCGCAGCCCCTCAGGCTCGGCACCCTCACGCTTGAGGGCACTGAGGTGAGCTACTCCCTCAGCGTGGACCCGAAGGCTACCGAAGGAGTTTACACCCTTGAGGTGGTGCTGAGCTACACCAGGTACAGCGATATGGTGGGCACCAGGGGGGGAAGGGAGAGGTTCACCGAGGTGCATCCTGTTTCTATAAAGGTTTCGGGAGTGCCCGAGCTCAGAGTGTTTCTCAGCGGCTCTGAGCCTGAGAGGCCGGCTCCCGGAGATACCGTTAACCTGGAGCTCAGGGTGGCTAACACTGGAAATGGTGCCGCAGAGAATGTGATGATTTATGCAGATGACGGAGATGGTGTATCTCCCGAGTGGAGCAGCAGAGCCGTTTACGTGGGCGATATAGAGCCAGGGAGTGCACGCAGGGTGCGGATATCGGCAAAGCTCTCTGATGGCATGGCACCTGAAGTTCGGGTCATGCCGGTTCAGGTGGTGTACAGGAAGGATGGGAGATGGGTCAAAAGCAGCGCAGAGGTGAGGGTGAAGGTGAGCGAAAGCTATGGAGCAGAGATTTATGTTGTCTCCTCTGAGCCTGAGAAGCCGGCTCCCGGAGATACCATTAACCTGGAGCTCAGGGTGGTAAACCGCGGGGACCTGCAGGTGAGCGACTTAGTGCTTGAGCTGGGGAGTGATGGTGGGGTGAAGCCGCTATGGAGCAGCAGAGTCGTGCATGTGGGGGACATACCTGCAGGTGGTACGGCGTTGGTGAAGGCTGTGCTTGAGGCTAAGGAGAGCGCCGCCTCGGGTGAGCACGTTCTGCCTGTGAGGCTCATGTGGCGGGGTGGAGATGCAAACACCAGCTTAGTGGTTACGCTCTACAGGCAGGCAGACTTTGAGGTTGAGCAGGCAGGTGATGGGCTCAGAGCCGGTGGAAAGGAGCAGGAGGTGAGGTTTCTGATAAGAAACACAGGCACAGCTGAGGCAGAGCACCTCAGGCTTACCCTGCGGGCGAGCTATCCCTTCACGCCCGTGGGCGGCGAGTACTACATCCGCAGGCTTTCACCTGGAGAGACAAGCACGGCGGTGTTTCATGTGGATGTTGACGGCGATGCTGCAGAGCAGCGATATCCCGTGGAGATAGTAGTGAAATGGAGGGAAGATCATGAGGAGCACAGCGAGGTGGAATACTCCTACATTCAGGTGCTCGGGCAGAGGAAGCGGAACTACGCACTTGCTGCACTTGCCCTCGGGGCGGCTGCACTGCTCCTGCTGCTGATGAAGAGAAGACAATTAACACTTCAGGCTGGCAAAGGTTTATAGTGGGCGCTTAGTTAGCTTACATCATGCACCACGTGCAGGTGGTTATCAGGTCAGCGCTGCAGCTTGCGGAGGAGCTTGGCGCCACGGCGCTTCTGGTGATAACAGAAACCGGGGAAAGCTTTGATGAGCTCAAGAAGCTCAGACACAGCCAGAAGGTGATACTTGCCACACCATCAGAGGAGCTCTTCCAGCGCATGCTGAAGGAGGCTACCGAAAGCATGCTCGGTGTGGAGTTCGTGGATGGCAAGCCTCATGAGGATGCGGAGGGCATGGAGGATGCGCTGGTGGTGAGGCTGCTCACCAGGAAAAGCACCCACTCAGACATCGTTGAGGAGGCGGTGCTCAGGTGCGTTGAGAAGGGGCTGCTGCACGACCGGGATGTTGTGGTTGCGGTGAGCTCCACACCCTCCTGCGAAGCCTGCGCCATAATATACATGGAGGTGAGAAAGGAAAGCCTTGACCTCACGCTGTACAGGTTTCTGCATGAAATTGAGGTGAAGCCGGAGGTGTTTGAGGCAGTGCTTAATATAGCGCTTGAAATCGGCAGGGAGGGGAGAGAAGGAAGGATGATAGGCACGGCATTCCTCATAGGCGACGCTGAAAAGATACTGGAGAATTCCAGACAGCTCATTCTGAACCCCTTCCAGGGGCACGTTATGGGGGAGCGCTCGGTTTTAAACCCGGAGATAAAGGAGAGCATAAAGGAGCTTGCCCAGCTTGACGGCGTGTTTGTTATAAGCCGGGACGGCGTTATTGAGTCGGCGGGCGTTTACCTCACCATTGACACCTCGGGTGTGGACATCCCCCGCGGGCTTGGCTCCAGGCACGCGGCGGTTGCCGCCACCACCGCGAAGCTGAGGTGCGTGGGAATTACGGTGAGCCAGAGCGGGGGTATCGTGAGGGTGTTCAAGGACGGAAGGGTTGTGCTCACCATTGAGCCCCAGCGCAGATTCTGCACCCGCGGGCATGCGTGAGATGCGAAACCCTTTTATTTGCTCAGCCTCATGGAGTATGCATGAGGAAGAGAAAGCCTATAAAGGATATGTTTCTGGACATAGCCGAGGAGTGGGAGCGCTACTGGAGAAATGAGATATCGCTGTACGACTTTATCAACGAGTACGTGGAGATAGATGACGACCTGCGCACCTACGTTATAAAGGTGAGGAAGCGAAGACCTGAGGAGGAGCTGTAGCGGGATGGAGCGCAAGGCGCTGCTGCTGGTGTGTGATGGTCTCGCCGACCGCCCCGTGAGAGAGCTGGGCGGCAGAACTCCGCTGGAGGCTGCGAGCACACCCAACCTTGACGCCTTGGCACAGGCGGGAATCACTGGCATAGCAGACCCCGTGGCTCCGGGGGTCAGAGCAGGAAGCGACACCTCCCATCTGGCAATCCTGGGCTATGACCCCAGAAGGGTTTATACGGGCAGGGGACCTTTTGAGGCAGCAGGCATGGGGCTCAGGGTTGAGCCGGGTGACGTTGCCTGGAGGTGCAACTTCGCCAGCGTTGACAGCAACCTGGTGGTGCTGGACAGGCGCGCGGGCAGAATTGCCGACACACTGCCGCTGGTGAAGGCGCTGCAGGAGATTGAGCTGCCAGAGGTTGAGGTGGAGCTCGGCTCCCTCGGCTACCGCTGCGCCCTCGTGTTCCGGGGAGAGGGGCTGAGCCACAGGGTGAGCGACACCGACCCGCATGCCACAGGCGTCAAAGTAAAGCCCGCAGAGCCGCTGGATGGCTCACGAGAAGCCATGCACACCGCCAGGCTGCTCAACACCTTCTCAGAGAAGGCACACAGGGTGCTTGAGGCTCACGAGCTGAACAGGCGCAGGCAGGAGGCTGGCAACCCCCCAGCAAACTACCTGCTTGCAAGGGGTGCCGGGATTGTGCCAGAGCTTGAGAGCTTCTCGCAGCGATACGGCATGATGGGGGCATGCATAGCCACCACCGCAATAATAAAGGGCATAGCGAGGCTCGCGGGCATGGAGGTGGTGGAGGCTGAGAGGGAGTACATAGCGAGAGCCAGACAGGCGCTGCAGGTGCTGGAGAGGTGCGAGTTTCTGCTTATGAACATCAAGGAGGCTGACGAGGCTGCCCACGACCACTCGCCAGAGAGAAAGGTGGAGGTTATTGAGAGCATAGACGCAATGGTGGGCGAGCTCATGCAGTTTGCAGAGGATAACTACATCGTGGTGCTCTCAGACCACACCACCCCCTGCAGCGTGGGTGACCACTGCGGAGACACCGTGCCGGTGCTTATTGCCGGACCCGAGGTGAGGAGCGATGCCGTAGCAGCCTTCAGCGAGCGTGCCTGCGCCTCCGGCGGGCTGGGAAGGATAAGGGGGATGGATATAATGCCCATCCTGCTTGACCTGCTCAACAGAAGCGAGAAGTACGGTGCTTAGCATGCAGGCGCTTGTTCTCGCAGCAGGCAGGGGCAGGAGGCTTGAACCTCTTACAGAAACCCAGCCGAAGGCTATGCTGCCGGTGGCTGGAAAACCCGTGCTGCAGCACATCTTGGAGGCGCTGAGGGAGGCAGGGGTGAGGGATGTGACGCTGGTGGTGGGCTACTTAGGGGAGAGCATAAGGGAGCGCTTCGGCGATGGCTCGGAGCTGGGGATGAGGCTGAGGTACGTGGTGCAGGAGCGGCGCTTGGGCACGGCTCATGCGGTTGCGCTGACGAGCTTCAGGCAGGACTTTCTGGTGCTGAACGGCGACACCATTGTCAGCGGCAGGGATATAGCGAGGCTGGTGAAGGAGCATGAGGGCGATGCAACCATCGCATGCAGGCGGGCGGAGCATCCCGAGAGGTACGGGGTGCTGAGGGTTGATTCCTCCGGGAGGGTGATGGAGGTGGTGGAGAAGCCGGAAAAGCCTGTGAGCAGCCTGATAAACGCGGGGATATACGTGTTCTCTCCCGAGATATACGGGGTGATTGAGCGCATATCCAGCTCACCCAGGGGGGAGTACGAGCTGACCTCGGCGCTGGAGCTGCTGGTGAGGGAGGGCGGGGTGAGGGCTGTTGAGGTTACCGGAAGGTGGCTGGACATCGGCACGCCCTGGCAGTACTTGGAGGCTAACGGGATTATGCTGGAGCAGCTTCCCCACAGGATTGAGGGAGAGGTGGAGGGCAGGGTGAGCATCTCCGGCAGGGTTTACATGGAGGAGGGCGCTGTGGTGCGCTCGGGGTGCTATGTGCAGGGACCCGTGTACATAGGCAGGGGGGCCACAATAGGACCGAACGCATACCTGCGCAGCCACTCAAGCATAGGTGAAGGCTGCAGAATCGGCAACAGCGTTGAGGTTAAGAATTCGGTTATAATGGAGCACACCCACATCTCCCACCTGAGCTACGTGGGGGACTCGCTTGTGGGCAGGTACTGCAACTTCGGTGCAGGGGCGAAGGTGGGAAACCTGCGCCTGGATGAGGCTGAGGTGAAGGTGAAGCTCGGGGGGGTGCTGACACCCACCGGGAGGCGAAAGTTCGGTGCTGTTGTGGGGGACTACGTGAAGCTGGGGCTTAATGTCATGATAAAT
>JALSIP010000085.1 GCA_026989875.1 archaeon | reverse complement strand
TACGCGACATGAACATCGGCGCAAGGGTCAGGGGTAAGGAGATGAAGAAGTTCTCCTGAGCCCCCCACTCTTTTTTATATCCAGCTTACGTCGTTCTGCGGTTTAAATCTGCGGTTTTCATATACAAAGCATGCAATGTCATTTGTGGTTGCGCACTCTATCGCGTCTGAATCAAACTTAGATGTGGACACAATCGCGCCGTAATCAAATGGTATGCCCTCCTTGCTCAGTCCTTCATCAACTGCCTTATTTACATCATCTATCTTATGATTCAATTCCATAACTGTGCTTCTTTTTACCGTGTATCTTATATTTTTACACTCTATCCATATATCCCACTCTTCACCCGTCCCGAAGAACCTCCCCCTCTTTCTCTTATATGCCCATACATCTATTTCATATGGACGCTTTACACTGTACCCCCTTCTCAAACGGTTCAATTCAACTCCATCAGCTTGCAAACGTATTTTTGCCCATCTTGCAACTCTCTTTTCAAATTCTGAGCCTTTAAGATGGCTCACATAACTATCCAAACCTGCTATATCGTCGTTTGACAGCACATCTCCGCTTATTGCTACTCTTTCGTTTAATTTACTACTGACTATCTTTTTTATTTCTGCAATCTTCACATTTGGATCACTTGCGATAATACTGATTATCTCCCTTTTGGTGGTTGCGCCACCCAGGTTAATCTCATGTTCTCTTGCCAGCAGTCTTAATTCCCTCACATTCAACGGCCAGAGTAGATCGTACTTTCGCACCATCCATCAACACCTCCACTCCATGGACATCCACTTTTATTTTGACGATATTATATAAACTTTTGGTCTTCCCCGGCGGTGCTGTGTTACCCGGAAATTATTTCGCCTCATGCAGATACCTCCTTCTCAGCCTATGACATAAAATTTCCGAGGAGAAAGGTTGCAGTTGTAGAATCGCTTAGCCGGTGTTTCTCCACTTCAGCACCGTTATGGAAGCTTCAACGCTTCTTCTCTCGCAGAAAGCACATCTTTAAGCAGCTGCCACGGAATCGCCACTGCACACCTGCCATTGTACTGGGAGCCTGACAGTCCCCAATGCCTGACAATCTTCTCAACATCACCCTGACTCAGCTTCATCAAAGGCTCGTGCAAATTACAGCACAAGCGAAATGTTTGGCAGATAACACATCCTACCCATCCAACCGCAAACTTTATATACCAGAATGACATGAGAGGTAGAATGCCCTTGGAGTGATATAGACTCTTTTTCTATTAATCTCCAAGGGCCCCCCTCCCCAACACCTCCCTCCCCCTTTTATCCTGTTAACGGGTGAGGTAAGGTAGGATGCTCAGAGATGCGCGTTTGGGCAAGGCTGATGAGCGGTTCCTGCATTACACCGCTTCCATTGACTTTGACAGGAGGCTGGTCAGGTACGACCTTCTCGGGAGCATGGCGCATGTACTGATGCTTATGGAGCGGGGGATAATAACCCGGGGGGATGCTGCGAGAATTCTCTCCGGGCTGCTTGAGCTTTACCGCGGAGGTGTGGAGCTCAGGGATGAAGATGAGGACGTGCACATGGCGGTTGAGAGGCTGTTACACGCTCTTGCAGGAGATGTGGCGGGTAAAATGCACACCGCCCGCTCCAGAAACGACCAGGTGGCGCTTGATCTGCGCATGCTGCTGCGTGATGAGCTCAACCGGCTCTGCGGGCGCATGATAGAGCTAATGAGGGTGCTCCTCAGAATAGCTGAGCAGCACATAGAGACAGTTATGCCCGGCTACACCCACCTGCAGCGTGCCCAGCCCGTGACAATAGCGCACCACATGCTGGCGCACTTCTGGAGCCTCAGCAGGGACTTAGAGCGTCTTGAGCAGGCTTACAGGAGGCTGAACCGCAGCCCTCTGGGAGCCTGTGCTCTCGCTGGCACGAGCTTCAGCATAGACCGCAGACGAACCGCCGAGCTTCTGGGCTTCAGCGGCATAGTTGAAAACTCCCAGGATGCCGTGGCTTCCCGTGACTTCATGCTTGAGCCCCTTGCAGCCTGTGCAATAGCCAGCGTGAGCCTCAGCAGGATTGCAGAGGAGCTGATACTCTGGAGCACCTCAGAGTTTGGCTTTGTGGAGCTTGACGCCAGGTACTGCTCCACCTCCAGCATGATGCCGCAGAAGAAGAATCCGGATGCGCTTGAGCTTATGCGGGCACGCAGCGCCAAGGTTTTCGGGGCACTGACTACCGCGCTGGCGATGCTCAAGGCACTGCCCTTAGCATACAACCGCGACCTGCAGGAGCTCTCGCCGGTGGTGCTTGATGCCTTAGAGACGCTGGGAAGCTCTGCAGAGATGCTCGGTGCGATTCTCGGAAGCACAAGATTCAGGCGGGACAGGCTGAGAGAAGCATGCTCTCAGGAGATGGGTGCCACCCTTCTGGCGGAGATGCTGGCGAGGGAGTGCGGCATGGAATTCAGACGTGCGCATGCCCTTGTGGCTAAGGCGGCGGCGCTTGCAGAGGGTGGCGGAAGCATAGCCATGTGCCTGCAGGAGGCGGCTGAGGAGCTTGGGCTTGAGCTCTGCCTGAGCGCTGAGGCGGTGGAAAAGCTGCTCACCCCTGAGGGCTGCGTTCAAGCCCTGAGCTCTGAAGGCTCTGCCTCAGCCGCAAGCCTCCGCAGGCAGCTTGAGCATGCCAGGCAGGTGCTTGAGGAGCGGGAGGCTGCACTGCGCGAGAGAGAGGCTGGGCTCAGGCGGGCTCTGGATGCGCTTCTTGAATATTCCAGGAGGGTTGCGGGTGTACAGGGGTAAGGCGGCTGAGCTTCTTGCAGGCATACCGGCGGGTGCAAGGGTTAGGGTGTGCAGGCGTGGGAGGTGCTACGAGGGCATACTCATGCCCAGGAGCGAGCTCGGCGACGACAGGCACGTGGTTATAAAGCTGGACAGCGGCTACAACATAGGCGTGGAGGTGAGTGATGCGAGCGTTGAGATGCTTGAGCCGCCGCGCGTGCCTTCTGCTGCAGAGGCTGTGCAGCGCGGGGGTGCCGGAAGGGTTGTGAGCATCCTCGGCACCGGTGGAACCATAGCCTCAAGGGTTGACTACGCCACGGGTGCGGTGCACCCCGTCTACACCGCAGGAGAGCTTCTCGCCGCATATCCCGAACTCGCGGAGCTTGCAGAGCTCAGGGCTAAGGTGGTGTTCAGCATACTAAGCGAGAACATGACACCTGAGCACTGGCGTAAGCTCGCCTTAGAGGTGGCAGAGGAGCTGAACAGCGGCGCCGAGGGTGTGGTGGTGACCCACGGCACCGATACAATGAGCTTCACCGCAAGTGCGCTGGCGTTCATGCTGAAAGGGCTGACAAAGCCGGTGGTGCTTGTCGGCGCCCAGCGCTCCAGCGACAGACCGAGCAGCGACGCCTACCTGAACCTGAGAAGCGCGATAATGGTGGCTCTGAGCGACCTGGCTGAGGTGGTGGTGGTGATGCATGCTAATCTGAGCGACGGGCTGTGTGCGGTGCACAGAGCCACGAAGGTCAGGAAGATGCACTCCACCCGCAGGGACGCCTTCAGGAGCATAAACGCTCACCCCCTGGGCTACGTGGGCGGGAGGGTTGAGCTCAGCGAGGAGCGCAGGAGACGTAGCCGGGGTGAGGTTGTAGCCGACACCAGGCTGGAGGAGAGGGTGGCGCTCTTCAAAGCCTACCCCGGGGTGAGCCCGGAGCTCCTGGAGTACTGTGTGGACAGGTGCAGGGGGATTGTGATTGAGGGCACAGGCATGGGGCATGTTCCGGAAAGCCTGCACCCGGCGATAGCTCGTGCCCTTGAGGAGGGCGTAGCCGTGGTGATGACAACCACCACCCTGAACGGCAGGGTGGACATGAAGGTTTACTCCAGCGGCAGGAAGCTGCTCAGCATGGGCGTAATACCGGGAGAGGACATGCTGCCGGAGGTGGCATACGTAAAGCTCATGCACGTGCTCGCGGTTGCTGAGGGCATGCAGGAGGTGAGGCGGCTTATGCTCACCAGCCTTGCTGGAGAGATAACGCCCCGCACGCTGCCGGAGGTGTTCTGATTGCTCAGGGTGGGCTTTGAGATTCACCAGCAGCTTGACACCAGAAAGCTCTTCTGCAACTGCAGCAGCGAGCTCTGCGACTCCTACGGGATGAGCGTGCGCAGACAGCTCAGGGCTGCAAGAAGCGAGCTGGGGGAGGTGGACAGGGCTGCGCTGCAGGAGGAGCGCAGGGCGAGGTGGTACGAGTACCAGGTGCCTCCGCGCTCTGCCTGCTTGGTTGAGCTGGACGAGGAGCCTCCGCACGAGGTTAACATGGAGGCGGTGGAGATAGCACTCCAGGTGGCGCTTCTGCTCAACGCCCAGCCCGTGGACGAGATTCACTTCATGCGCAAGATAGTGGTGGACGGCAGCAACACCTCGGGTTTTCAGCGCACCGCGGTTGTAGCCCTGGACGGCTACATAGACACAGCCAGCGGCAGGGTGGGAATAGCGACGGTCTGCTTGGAGGAGGAGGCTGCCAGGAAGGTGGCTGAGAATGCGGAAACCGTGACCTACAGGCTGGACAGGCTGGGCATCCCCCTCATAGAAATCTCCACCACCCCCGACATAACCTCACCGGGGCAGGCAAGGGAGGTGGCGCAGAAGATAGGCGAGGTGCTGAGAGCCACGGGCAGGGTGAAGCGGGGCATAGGCACGATACGCCAGGACATCAACGTCTCCATAGAGGGCGGTGCGAGGGTGGAGATAAAGGGTGTGCAGGAGCTCTCCCTGATACCCAAGATAATAGAGCAGGAGGTTAAGCGTCAGCGCTGGCTCATCCAGGTGTCTGAAGAGCTAAAGAGCCGCGGTGTTGCCGCAGAAGAGCTGCGCACAGAAGCTGTGGAGGTGTCGGGAGTGTTCACATCAACGCGCTCAAAGCTCGTGGCAGGGGCGCTTGAGCGCGGGGAGGTGGTGGCTGCGCTCAGGCTGCCTGGCTTTGCGGGGCTGCTGGGGGGCGAGCGGGGGCTACGCTTGGGTGCGGAGCTGGCGCAGCACGTCAGGATTAAATCCGGACTCGGTGGAATCTTCCACTCCGACGAGCTACCAGCCTACGGAATCTCCCGGGAGGAGGTGGAGAAGGTGAGAGCGGTGCTCGGAGCCGGGGAGAGGGATGCCTTCGTGCTGCTGGTGGGGGAGAAGAGCAGGGTGCAGGTGGCTGCAGAGGCGGTGGTGGAGCGTGCAAGGCAGGCGATTTACGGCGTGCCCGAGGAGACGAGGGCAGCCTTAGAGGACGGCACCACCAGGTACATGCGCCCCCTGCCGGGGGCTGCCAGGATGTATCCCGAGACCGACATCCCGCCTGTAGGGGTGAGCCCTGCGCTGCTGGCAAGGCTGAAGGCTGAGCTGCCCGAGCTGTACGAGCAGAAGGTGCTGAGGTTTGTGCGTAGCTACGGGCTGAGCAGGGAGCTGGCGGAGCAGGTGGTCAGGCGGGCTGATGCAGAGCTGTTTGAGCAGGCGGTGGCGCTGGGGGCTGAGCCGAAGCTGGTGGCGAGCACGCTGACCTCAACCCTCACGGAGCTGCGCAGAGACGGCTGCGATGTTGAGCAGCTGAGCAGGGAGAGGCTGATGGAGGTGTTCTCTGCTGTGGCAGAGGGCAGGATTACCAAGGAAAGTCTTCCTGAGGTGCTGCAGGCGCTCTGCAGCCCTGAGGTGGAGCTTGAGCAGGTGCTTGAGAAGCTGGGCGGCAGGGTGTCTGAGGAGCAGATTGCAGAGCTCGCCAGGGAGGTTATCGCAAGCAGAGCGGAGTTGGTGAGGGAGCGCGGGGAGGCGGCGGCAAAGCCGCTGATGGGGGTGATGATGTCAAGGCTCGGGGGCAGAGCAGAGGGCAGGGTGGTGATGCGGGTGCTCACCGAGGAGCTCAGACGCTTTCTGGAAGGGTGAGGTGCTGGCATGTGCGGAATCGTTGGCTACGTGGGTGAGAGGCATGCCGGGGAGGTGGTGCTCCAGGGGCTCAGGAGGCTTGAATACAGGGGCTACGACTCCTGCGGCATAGCGAGCGTGCACGGGGGCAGGATTGAGCTGAGGAAGGATGCGGGTATGCTGGACGAGATTGAGGCGCAGATGGGGCTGAGCGGGGTCCCGGGCAACACCGCCATAGGACACACCCGCTGGGCAACGCATGGCGGCGTGACAAAGGAGAACGCCCACCCGCACTTAGACTGCAGCCGCAGGATTGCGGTGGTGCACAACGGCATAATCTCAAACTACCGGGAGCTCAGGGAGGAGCTTGAGGCTAAGGGGCACCGCTTCCTCTCCACCACAGACACCGAGGTGCTGCCCCACCTGATAGAGGAGCACTACTCCGGCAACCTGGAGCAGGCAGTGCTGAAGGCGCTGGAGAGGGTGAGGGGGAGCTACGCTCTGCTGGCAGTCTCCGCCAGCGAGCCGGGCAAGCTGGTGGCGGCACGCATGGAGTCGCCCTTGGTGATAGGGGTTGGAGAAGGAGAGATGTTCGTTGCCTCTGACGTTTTCCCCTTCCTGAGGTACACCCGCAGGGCGGTGCCCTTAGAGGATGGCGAGGTGGCGGTGATAACCCCGGGTGGCTACAGGGTTATGGACATGAGGGGCATGCCAGTGCAGAAGAGTGAGATAAGGGTGGAGTGGAGCGACGAGGAGGCGAGGAAGGAGGGCTACCCCCACTTCATGCTCAAGGAAATTCACGAGCAGCCCTCAACCATAGCGGCGGCGCTGCGCATTTACCCCGAGGACATCACCAGGCTTGCGGAGATGATGGCGGAGGCGGACAGGGTTTACCTGGCAGGTGCAGGCACAAGCCTGCACGCCGCGATGGTGGCTGAGTACTGGTTTTCAAGACTGGCGGAGAAGTGCGTCATCCCCATAGACTCCTCGGAGCTGGAGAACAAGGCGGTGGTTGACCCCACAACCCTGGTGGTGGGCATAACCCAGAGCGGTGAGACCTACGACACCCTCTCTGCCCTCAGGTTCGCCAGGCGCAGGGGCGCCAGAACCGCCGCCATAGTGAACGTCATCGGCTCAACCGCCACCAGGATAGCGGAGCACGTGGTGATGCAGGGCTCGGGTATAGAGATTGCTGTATGCGCCACCAAGACCTACACCTCCCAGCTCACGCTGCTGCTGCGCACGGCTCTTGAGCTGGCACGCATGCAGGGGAAGGGGGTGGAGGAGCTGGAGAGGGGCATGCAGGAGCTGCCCGCGGTGGTGGCGGAGGTGCTTGAGCTTGAGAGCGAGATAGCAGAGGTGGCAAGGAGCTTTTTCAGCGTCAGCAACTACATCTTCATGGGCAGGGGTATCAACTACCCCACGGCTCTTGAGGGTGCGCTGAAGCTGAAGGAAATCTCATACCTGCATGCGGAGGGCATGAGCTCCGGGCTGCTCAAGCACGGCACCATCTCCCTGATAGACGAGAACATGCACACCGTAGCCTTTGTTCCGCCGGAGGGGCAGAACAGACGCAGGGTGGAGAGCAACATCCAGGAGGTCAGGGCGAGGGGTGGAAGGGTCATGGTGATAGCCTCAGGCAAGCCCGCCGCAGGAGACGCCTGCATAGCCGTGAGGGAGGTGCACGAGCTCCTCACCCCGCTGGTGTTTGCACCGGTCTTTCAGCTCATCGCCTACCACGTCGCCCTCAAGCTGGGCAGGAACGTTGACCGCCCCAGGGCTCTCGCCAAAAGCGTAACCGTTGAGTAGCTCAGCAGCCGTTGCCGCAGCTTCTGCCGAACTCCTCACGGAGCACCATTATTGCAGCCTGGGGCGGTATAACGCCTATCTCCGTTATTATCAGGTCTATGTACTCGGGAGGTGTTACGTCAAAGGCGGGGTTTCTTATTCTGACGCCCCTGAACTCTGCGGGATTGACTATCTCCTCCGGGGGGCGCTCCTCTATCTCAACCAGCGCACCTATCACCGTGCCCGGGTGGAACTTGTAGGTTTCGGCTGCCACCATGAATACCACCCTCGCCTCATGCGCAGCTAAGGCTATCTGCGAGGTGCCTATCTTGTTCACCACCGCACCGTTTGCGGCTATGCTGTCAGCTCCAACCACCACCTTGTCCACGTCCTTCATGAAGGCTCTCACCGCGGAGTCAACTATCAGGGTGACGTCTATGCCCTGCTCTGCAAGGTAGCGGGAGGTGATGTAGCCCTGCCCTCTCGGTCTGGACTCGGTGGCTATGACCGAGATGTCCTTGCCCTGCCTGTGGGCTTCGGTTATCACCGAGAGCGCCGCCCTGGAGTTGCAGTGGGTCATGACCACGTCTCCGCTGCTTATCCTCCTGGCGCCTATCCTGCCTATCTCGGCTATGGCACGCTCTGACCTGCGCACGAACTCGTCGGCTGCCCTGGCTATAGCCTCCCTGAGCTCCTCTACGCTTCCCGCATCTGAGGCTCGCATGAGCACGTGGCTCACGGCGTTGGGCAGGCTCACCGCCGTTGGACGGGAGCTCAGCAGAATCTCTGCCGCACGCTCAAGCTTCCTCCTGAACTCCTGAAGCTCCCTGCCCTGGTAATGCAGGGCAAACTGCTTCAGGGCGAGAGCGGCACTCTGCGCTATCTTCGCAGCCCCCCTGATCTCCATGCTCGCTATCTTTTCCGCAACCTCCTCCACATGCCTGAACTCCTCCATAAAATCACCTCAAACTATGCACTCTCTCGCAGGACATCCACCAGAAAACTCGGGGTGAAGGCTCAGGTGCTCCCCGCGGTAAAGCACCTGCCTGCTCCTGCTGCCGTAGCGGTACACCGTCACCCCCTTGCATTTGAGCTCGTAGGCGAGCATAAACGCTCTTCGCACGTCCTCAAGGCTGGCGTCGTGGGGCAGGTTTATGGTCTTGCTCACCGCGTTGTCCACATGCTTCTGGAAGGCTGCCTGCATGCGCACGTGCCACTCCGGCGCTATATCTAAGGCGGTAACAAAGAGCTCGCGCACGTCTCCGGGCACCTCCCTTATGTCTTGCAGGGAGCCGCTGCTGGCTATCCTGCTCATGAGCGAGGGGGAGTGGAAGCCTCTCTCCTTGGCTATGCGCTCAAAGAGGGGGTTAACCTCCAGCAGCTTCGTGCCCTCCAGAACCTCGCGCACGAAGGCGACGGCGAAGAGCGGCTCTATGCCAGAGGAGGTGCCTGCGATTATGCTTATTGTTCCCGTGGGTGCTATCGTCGTTACCGTGGCGTTGCGCATGGCTCTGCCGGCGTAGATGCTCCTGTCTATGTTCGGGAAGGAGCCCCTCTGCTCTGCGAGCTCCTCTGAAGCCTGCTTAGCCTCACGCTGGATGAAAGCCATTAGCTTTTCTGCAAACTTCACGGCTTCGCTGCTGTCGTAGCGCATCTCCAGCATTATCAGCATCTCCGCAAAGCCCATCACCCCCAGGCCTATCTTGCGATTCCCCTTAGTCATGCGCTCTATAGCTTTTAAAGGGTAGCGGTTGGCATCTATGACGTTGTCTAAGAAGTGCACTCCTAAGCGAACCGTCTCCGCAAGAGCCTCCCAGTCCACCTCGCCCTTCTCAACGAAGTGGGAGAGGTTCACCGAGCCCAGGTTGCAGGACTCGTAGGGCAGCAGAGGCACCTCGCCGCAGTTGTGCACCACCATGCCGTTGGCTATGAAGGAGTGGTGGCTGGGCTCTGTCAGGTCGTAAACCTCCTCTTCGCCAGCCTCAGTCACCTCCGCCACCTCATCCTCAAAAGCCTCGCGGTAAAAGGCTCTGTGCCTGTTTGGCATCCCTGCGGCGAAGGCATCGCGCTTCCTGCAGGGCAGGAAGCCTATCTCCCCGGCAAACCTGCCCAGGCTCTGCCTGGTAATCACAAGCTCGTAGTAGTGCTCAGCCCTGCTCTCATACCGCCTCCACTCTCCTCCAGCGGTGCTGTAAACAAAAGCTTTTGACCTGCTGTACCTCCGCCTGTACCTCCTCGCCTTTATCCCAAAGTTCAGCAGCAAAAGCTGCACCTGCTTCGCGAGCTTCTCCGAGGCAGTGGTCAGCTTCACCTGTCCGCGGTTCTTTCCTGTGCCTGTGGTGCCGTCGGCAGTGAAAAGCGCCTGAAGGAAGCCCGCAACCGCCTCTCTTGGAGCGGTGAAGAGCGAGGAAGGAACCTCCTTCTCCATGCTCTTCCCCCGCTTTACCCCCAGCTTTAAGAAGAACTCCACCATCCCCTTAGCATGGTACTGCAGCCTTCTAACGCCACCGTACTCCTGCGGTTTTACCTCGCACGCGTTCCAGCGGTTTAATATTCCTGCGAAGTAGGGCAGGAGCTCTTCCTCGCCTCTGCCAAAGTAGAAAACCGCCTTCTCCTCTGTTAAAGCGCCATCGCTGATCAGCCAGCCGAGCACCTGCCCGAGCTCTCTGCACCAGCGTTCCGGCAGGCGGAGCCTTCTGCGCTCTGTCAGGCGGTTGAGCTCCTCAACATCAAAGGGAAGCTCGTAGCTTCTGTTAAATGCGCCCGCGCTTTGAATAAGCACCCTGTCTCCCTTCCTGAGCTCGCAAAGCCTGCGCCACCCTCTTGGTGTTAGAATCGGATGCTCAGCTGTAGCACGGAGCTCATAGCCCGCGCGGGTGCGCAGCCTGTAAACCTTCTTTACCCCGGTCTTAAAAATCCTCAGAGCACGCTTAAGCTCTGCTCTGCCGCCGTTGAGGCGCGGATCAACCAGCACCTCCCGCTCCTGCCCAACGATATCAGCAATCCTCTCAAGTCCGCGTGAGGTCGCAACTAAGGCGTCTCCAGTTACACACGGGTTTGTGCTCTCAATTTCGCCAAGCGCAGGCGTGGGGTTGTGACGGTTCACCTCGTCCAGGAAGACTAAGCCGGGATCGCCGGTGCGCCAGGCAGCCTCTGCTATCATCTCAAACACCTCTCTCGCACGGACGTGGCGCACAACTTCGCCGCTTCTCGGATTTATGAGCGGGTGCTCCTCATCCCTGCGCACCGCATGCATGAAGGCGTCGGTAACGCCAACGCTCAGGTTGAAGTTCTCCAGCACGCCCTCCTGCTGCTTGGCTGTGATGAACTCCTCTATGTCCGGGTGGTCCACCCTGAGAATGCCCATGTTCGCCCCTCTGCGCCTGCCTCCCTGCTTTATCACCTCGGTTGCGGCGTCAAATACGCGTATGAAGGACACGGGTCCAGAGGCAGCACCCATGGTTGAGCGCACGATGTCACCCCTGGGGCGCAGCTTTGAAAAGCTGAAGCCCGTGCCCCCGCCGCTCTGCTGCACCACCACCATGTGCTTTAAAGCGCTGAAGATGCTTCTGAGAGAGTCCTCCACCGGGAGCACGAAGCAGGCGCTGAGCTGCCCTAAGCGGGTGCCCGCGTTCATCAGCGTGGGCGAGTTGGGCAGGAAGTCCAGCCCCGTCATAGCCGAGAAGAACCGCTCCTCAGCTTCTGCAGCATCCCCGCCGTAGCGCTTCTCGGGCTTTGCGATTGCCCTCGCAACACGCCTGAACATCTGCGCGGGGGTTTCAGTCACCTCGCCCTTCTCGTTCTTCAGCAGGTAGCGCCTCTTCAGCACCTCCTCCGCATTCCTGGTGAGCTCCATTATCAGCGCACCCTCGCCCCCGGCTCTGCCTCAGCCGTGAGGAGCGCCAGCCTCTCCGAATCCTGCGCCGCTAAGAGCATGCCCTGGCTGAGCACTCCGAAGAGCCTCGCCGGCTTCAGATTAGCCAGCACCACTATGCGCCTCCCCACCAGCTCCTCCGGGGAGTACCAGCCCTTTATTCCTGCCACGAGCTGCCTCTTCTCGCCGATATCAACGATGAGCCTGAGAAGCTTCTCAGACCCCTTTATTTCCTCTGCAGCCTCTACAACTCCAACACGGAGGTCAAGTTTTTCAAACTCCCTCAGCGTAAGCATCTCTCCACCCATGGTGATAACTTTCCCCGGGGGCATATAATAGTAGCGGGAGCTCTGCAGAAAACTTTTTCATGGCACGGTATAGCCTCTGGCTATGCTTGAGGTTGAGGTCAAGGCAAGGGTGCGTGATGCGGGTGCATTTGAGAGGGTTCTCTTGGAGAGAGGTGCGGAGTTCCTGGGGGAGAGGGTGCAGGAGGACATCTACCTCCAGCACCCCTGCCGGGACTTCTCGGAGACTGACGAGGCTCTCAGGCTGAGGCTCTGCGCCGGCAGGGCGGAGCTCACCTACAAGGGTCCCAGGGTTGGGGATGTGAGGACAAAAACCCGGGAGGAGGTGAGCGTCGGCATCACTGCAGATGAGAGCGCGCTGGAGCTTCTCCGCAAGCTCGGCTTCAGGGAGGTGGCGAGAATCAGGAAGCGGAGGCGCAGCTACAGGCTGGGCGGCTACCGGGTGGAGCTGGATGAGGTTGAGGGGCTGGGCAGCTTTGTGGAGGTGGAGGCGGCGCCTGAGAGCTCCGGAGAGGAGCTGGTGAGTTTCGTGTGCAGGGAGCTGGGGCTGGAGGAGAGCATGCTGGAGACGCGCTCCTACTTGGAGCTGTATCTGGAGGGATGAGCATGCCCGTGGTCAGCGCACCCTCAAGAATCCACATCTCCCTGATAGACCTGAACGGCAGCCTGGGCAGGGTGGACGGCGGCGTGGGGTTTGCGCTCCAGGAGCCCAGGGTGATGGTGAGGGTGGAGAGGAGCAGCGAGCTCAGCGTCTCGGGCAGGCATGCGGAGGTGGCTGAGAGGGCGGCTGAGAGGGTGCTTTCCGCCTACTCGCTGCCGGGGGCGAGGGTGGAGGTGCTGAGCGCATATCCCAGGCACGTGGGGCTTGGCTCTGGCACGCAGCTCTCGCTGGCGGTGGCTCGGGGGATATGCAGCGCCTATGGAATAGAGAGCAGCGTGAGGGAGCTGGCTGAGATAACCCGCAGGGGGGGCACCTCCGGCATAGGTGTGCTCGCCTTTGAGACGGGAGGCTTCGTGCTTGACGCCGGGCATGCAAAGAAGCTCAAGCAGGAGTTCCTGCCGAGCTCCGCAAGCACCGCACCGCCGCCTGTGGCGCTGATGCGCAGGGACATGCCTGACTGGGAGATTGCGGTGGTTCTGCCGGCGTGCGGTGAGAGGGTGCACTCCCGCAGGGAGGTGAACATCTTCAGGGACTTCTGTCCCCTGCCCCTGAGCCAGGTGCAGGAGCTGTGCCACATCCTGCTGATGAAGCTGCTGCCGTCGCTGGTGGAGCGGGACATTGAGAGCTTCGGGGAGGGAATTAACATGATCCAGAGGGTGGGCTTCAAGAGCATTGAGCTCATGCTTCAGAGGCGGGAGGTCAGGGAGCTGCTCTCGCTGTGCCAGAGGCTCAGCTACGGCGCGGGGCTGAGCAGCTTCGGTCCGGTGATATACGCCTTCCCCAG
>JALSIP010000084.1 GCA_026989875.1 archaeon | reverse complement strand
TTCATAGCAGACGTCTTTGCCACAGCCAAGTACACCGGCAACCCCCTTGCGGTGGTAGCTGATGCCGGAGCTCTCGGCGCCCGGGAGATGCAGCTCATTGCCAGGGAGATGAACTACTCCGAAACCAGCTTCGTCGTGCGCATTGCCGGGAATTCTGCCACGCTCAGGCTCTTCACGCCCTGCACAGAGGTGCCCTTTGCAGGACATCCCGTGCTCGGCACCGCCGGCGTGCTGCAGCAGATGCTGGGACTGCCTCCCAGAGTGGTGCTGCAGCTTAAAGCTGGCGAGGTGCCAGTGTGGCGTGAGCACGAGCTGCTCTGGCTCCGCTCCCCGGAGCCAGTGCTCGGTGGCACTGCAGAGCCTGAAGAGGTGGCAGCCGCACTTGGCGCTGCCGAAGATGAGCTCCACCCTGAGCTGCCGCCCCAGGTGGTGAGCGCTGGCATGAGCTTCCTGATAGTCCCCCTCCGCGGGCTTGAATCAATACGCAGGCTGAGATACACGCCGGAGTGTGAGGAGCTCCTCAGAAGCCACGGAGCAGGTGCACTGCTGCTATTCTGCATGCAGGCGAGGCACAGGGATAACCACGCCACCATGCGGGTATTCGCACCCCTCTACGGCGTGCATGAAGACCCCGCCACCGGCAGCGGCTGTGCCTGCCTGGGCAGGTACCTGCAGAAGCACGGATGGCTGAGGGAAGGCACACTCAGAGTGGAGCAGGGGTACGAGGCTGGCAGGCCCTCGCTGCTGCATCTCAGAGTCAACGCCAGAAGAGTGGAGGTGGGTGGCAGGGTGACAATCAGCGCCTGGGGCGAACTCATCTGAAAAACTTTTCAATTGCTATCCTCTTTTTCTGGTGCTTACGCGAAAGCACGGAGGCTGAGCATGGCAGGAGCTGGTGAGACAGAAATCCTGGAGACCATACTGACCCTCTGCCTGCTGATATTTGCAGCGAAGGGTGGAGGTGAATTAGCGCAGCGTGTAGGCGTGGCAGCGGTGGTCGGGGAGATTCTTGCAGGTGTGCTGCTCTCGGCAGCGCTTCTCGGCGGGTTTGAGGTGTTCGGGCGCAGGGTTGTGAACATAAACGAAAGCGTCAGGGTGTTTGCAGAGATTGGAGCGATACTGCTGCTGTTCATGATAGGTCTTGAAACCAAGTTCGCGCAGTTCAGAAAAACCGGAGGAGTTGCGGTGGCAGTTGCCCTCGGCGGCATCTTCCTGCCCTTCGTGATGGGCTACTACTTCGTGCTCTTTGCAGGAGGCACGCAGGCGGAGGCGCTGCTGATTGGCGCCGCCCTCACCGCAACCAGCATAGCAATCACCGTCAAAACCCTCTACGACATGGGCAGGGGGACGGCGCTTGAGAGCAGAATAATCGTAAGCGCCGCGGTGTTTGATGACGTGCTGGGGCTGGTGGTGCTTGCGGGTGTGCTTGCAGTAATCCAGAGCGGCGTGTTCTCGCTTGCAGAAACCCTGCTGGTGGCGGGCAAGGTAATAGGCGTGTGGCTGCTTCTCACCTTCGCCGGCATTACCGTGTTCTCCAAGGCAGTTACCAGAATGGCGGGGATGATACGCACCAAGGGAGGACTTGAAGCTCTCGCCGTGGCTTCATGCTTCGGCTTCGCCTACATCGCCGGCATCGCCGGGCTTGCTCCGATTCTGGGCGCCTTCGCAGCAGGTATGGCAATCGCAGAGACTAAAATCATTAAGAGCATCCAGAGCTTCGTGGAAAAGGTGAACTTCATGATGGCTCCGCTGTTCTTCACAGTCATAGGGACGCAGGTGGATATAGGCTCCCTCACCACATCCTCCCTCGGCTTCGCCGCAGCACTCTTTGTAATAGCGGTGGTGAGCAAGGCTCTCGGCTGCGCACTTCCCATGTACCTGGTGACCAGAGATGCCAAAAGCTCGGCGACGGTGGGAGTGGGCATGGTTTCAAGAGGTGAGGTGGGGCTGATTATCACCGGCATAGGCGCCACCTCGGGGATACTCTCACCAGAGATGTTCTCAGCCGCTGTGCTGGTGATGCTCGCCACAACCCTGCTTACACCGATGGTCCTGAAAAGAATGCTTTAGCCACAGAATAAAAAATAAAGAGTGCTGGTCGCCTACCACCAGCATATAACCTTATCTGCCTCAAATATCTTGTCCACGAGCTGGCTGTAGTCCTTGTTCTTGTAAAGCTCAAATACCTCCACGTCAGCCTCCTTCTCGTGGATTGAAATTATCTTCTTCACCAGATCGCTTGGCTCAGAGCGCAGAACCTCAAGCACCTTCACCTTCACCACCTCTCAGTAGGGTATGATTACGTCGTACTCAAGCATCTTCTTCGCCATCTCTTCCACGCTCATCTCGTCTATGTGCTCGCTTTTCTCCACGTTCTTCGGGTTGTTGCTCACCACAAGCCCGCTGTCCTTTATCCACTCTAAGTTCTCTGCAACATCGCCACGCTCCACGTCGTAGTCCACGTCTATTATCATGAGGCTCGGATCGTGCCCGCCCAGCATGGTACCGACGGCTGAGCGGCTCGCCTCCTCCTGCACATACCCATCCTCGCTGTTGCTTATAAACAGCACGCTCACCATTCTGCTCACCTCCTCAGAAAACAACGTACCTGTCAACCTCTCTCAGCATGTTGGCATTGAAGTCCTGGGTGCTCTTCTGTATGCCCTCGGGAACCTCGTGCTTCTCCGCAAGCCCCAGCTCCTCAAAGCTGTGCCAGCACATCGCCACGTCAGCGCCAGCTTTAACTATCTCCTTCGCATGCTCGGTGGGCACCAGCTTCACTCCAGGACCGGTGAAGAACACCTTAACCTCATGCCCCTTCTCTCTGGCTGCCTTCACAAGCCCCTCAACATCTTCCCCGTGCCTGTCTGAGCAGACGAATACCCCAAGCTTTCCCATGCCTACCACCAGTATCAACTATGCTTCCCTTTATTTAAACTTTATCACACAGCGCGGGTAAGGTGCACGCGCGCAGCTTTCCAGTAACCTTTTTATTTGTGAACCTGCATGAGTAGTCTGGAGAGGAAGTTCTTCAAGCGGGGGAGCTTCTTCTTCTGTAAGGAAAGGAGATGTAACTTTGGCTGAGCTGAGATGTCCTGCCTGCGGCGTGGTGTGTTCCCAGGATTCGGTGGTTGGCACGACCAGGGTGTACAAGCACGGCAGAGCTACCTTCTATCAGGTTGTGAGCTGCAGCTGCGGCAGGATTTTCCGGGGGGACGTGGTGCCTCCGCCAGCCAGAGGAGGAAAGTAGAAAGGAGTTGATTGGAAATGGAAGACAAAACACTCGTGTGTGTGGACTGCGGACAGGAGTTCGTCTTCACCGCGGGGGAGCAGGAGTTCTTTGCGGAGAAGGGATTTGTGGAGCCCAAGCGGTGCAAGATGTGCCGGGATAAGAAGAAGGCTGATAGAAGGAGCAGGGGATACAGGTTCTGAAGGCTGTACGTCTGTTGCCTTTTTCTTTTTCTTTGTAGCACTGGCAGGGTGGCGGGTAGCAGGCGATGGGCGACTTTGAGTTGTGCATCTGCCTTTGCAGCACCTGTAATTACCGTCTAAAAAGTGCAAAAATACGCTGAACTCGGTGGTTTACTTACCAGTTTAATAGCAATTAATTATATATATGGTAATGATTTAGGTGGTAGAGTGGTGAAGGACGATATATTCAAACTGCTGGGCAGGAAAGGAGTCATAGAACTCCTGGAGAGTCTTGGCGAGAAGAGGAGGAAGTATAAGGAACTGGAGAGTATCATAGGCAACCCCTCCACCACAGCCAGGCGGCTGAAGAGTCTGGAGAAGTTCGGGCTGGTGAACCGTCAGGTGTCGGCAGAGAAGTATCGCCCGGTGTACTACTCACTGACGGAGAAGGGCAGAAACCTGCTGTCCGTGATAAGAGAGGTTCGCAGCGACTACGAGCCAGAGAACTCTGGCAAGCTATAAATATGAGGATGGCGCTTAGAAAGAACGATGCCTGCAGTGGGTGTCATCAGGGCTGCCAAGCCTGACGTCAGAGCGGTGCTGGACGTCATAGACTTTGAGCCGCAGGAGTGCGAGGTGCTGGTGCTCAAGCCGCATCTCTGCTGCTCAATGCCCCACAACACAGGCGCCACCACAGACCCGGAGATACTCAGGCAGGTGCTGTCGCTGTACGAGGGGCTGGCGGGGGAGGTGTACGTGGTGGAGAGCGACGGCTACGACGGCAGCGCCGACAGGGTTGCTGAGGTGCTCGGGATAGCGCAGCTCTGCGAGCTCTACGATGCCACCTGGGTCAACCTCTCCAAGGAGCCCAGGGTGCCGGTGGAGCGGGACTATCTGGTGCTTGAGAATCCCTTCCCCACCCCCAGAACGCTGCTCAAGGCTGACATGCTGATAAACCTTCCGAAAATGAAGACCCACGGCGTGCTCACCGTGAGCCTGGGGTTAGCCAACATGCTGCGCTTCATTCCCGGGAGAAAGGAGCGCTACCACCACAGAGCGGCAGAGGCGGTCTGCGACGTGCTTATGATACGCAAGCCCGACCTCACCATAACCGACGGCATAATCGGCATGGAGGGGCAGGGACCCACGAGGGGCACGCCCAAGCCCTCGCAGGTCATGCTTGCAAGCACCGATGTGGTGGCAAACGACACCGTGGCGTGCAGGATTATGGGTGTAAACCCCGTGCACGTGGAGCACATAATAAAGGCTGGCTACTACGGCTTCGGGGAGTACACCGAGCGCAGGATTAGGGTAATGGGAGAGAGCATAGAGAGGGTCAGGAGCAGGTACCTGCTCACCTGACTCTGAAGACCATGCCGGCGTAGGCAACCACGCTGCTGTGGTCCCCGGTAACCTCGCCGCTGTTCCCGTAGCTCAGCAGCTCTGCTCTTGCAGCTCTGCCCTTAAGCGCCGCTATTGCAGCAGCCACCGCCGCATGCCCGCAGGAGGTTATGCCCTTCTCCTCAACCCGCCTGAGCAGCTCTGCCTCGTCCATCTTCAGTATAGCCTCAATCGCGAGCCTGTCCTTGGCTTCCGCCACCTCCGCGGGCTCGTAGTGGGAGAAGTCGCTTGAGGCGAGAATCAGGCAGTCGCCGCAGACCTCGGCGATGCAAGAACCGAGCTCCCTGAGCATGTCAAGCTCCGCGAGCCCTATGGTCACCGCCACCAGCCTGAAGTCCCTGTAAATGTACTGCAGAAAGGGAAGCTGCACCTCAATGCTGTGCTCCTGCAGGTGCGCGTTCTCGTCCAAGTCCACCACCCCGCACCTGCGCCACAGCCTCTCCACCCGCTCCCTGTCGCACTTCACCACCCCCAGGGGGGTGCGCCAGTCCTCCCCGGAAACCGAAATCAGGCTGCCCGCACCCGTGTGGTTGGGGCTGAGCACAACCACGCACTCAGGCTTTGGCTGCTCCCCCAGCACCCTGTAAACGTGAGCTGCGTAGTAGCCGGAGTAGACGTAGCCCGCATGGGGCACCACCGCTCCCAGCACCTCTCTCTCACCCTTCACCTCCCCGGGAAGCGCTCCTGGACCTGGTGGCTGCAGAAAGCACCTCTCAATCTGCCTTACAAGCTCCCTCCTGTCAGCCGGATAAAAAAGACCCGCAACCGCAGGCTGCCTCATAATGCCTGGTGTTTCTGCTCCAGGTGATAAACCTTTCCCCGCCGCGGAGTTTTGTTCCATGACACTCCCGTAAACACCACCATACACCACCGTAAACTAAAATGTTATCTGTGGGTAATTCTACATATTAAATACGCCCAGGGATTACACAAGCTGCTTTACCAAAATCCCTGGGTCTCCTCCCCTCCTCTCCCCGCTACGTTCCGTTTCTGAGCACCGCTCTGATCCTGTCTGTGCTGGCGTGTCTGAGCTTTTTGAGCATGACTCTCCTGCCCTCACCGTCAAGCACCTCAACCTGCACGCTCACCCCCTGCCTCCTGAGAAACTCCAGAAGCTGCAGCATCTCCTCCTCGCTCCTGAACTCCAGCTCGTAGCACTCGCCCAGCACCTCCCCCCTCTCCACCCTCCTGATGCTCTCAACCATGGGCAGGAGTATGCTTCTCCCGAGCTCGCTGGCAGCTCTCTCCAGCTCCTTAGCGCTTAGCTTCCTCTCAACCGCCACGTAGGCTTCTCTCATAATCCTGGAGAACAGGAAGTCTCTGCCGTAGTCGTAGGGATAGGCAAAGGCATGCCTGAGGTCGCTGAGGTTTGTGGCGGAGGGCGTGTACTTCAGCGGCTCCTCAACCATCTCCGGGTCCTTGAGCACCACACCCTCCCTGCCCTCTTTCTCAAGCTTCCTGACCAGCTCAAGCACCTGCTCAGCCGCCTCCTCGCGGCGGTAAACTCCAAGAAGCGGCACGCCGTGTAGCCCGTACTCCTCCAGCAGCTTGTGTTTCTCGGAGATGGTGAGGGGCCGGTTGCTCTCCCTGTGTCTTATGTCAAAAATGAAAAACCCGAAGGCTCCGGCTTCGGCGTACTCGTGCACCACGTAGGGGTTTGAGGTGCCCACAGCCTCTCCGCACAGCATGTACTCGGGATGCTCCTTCAGGAAGCTTCCTATGGCATCCTGCTCAGCCAGTCTGGCGGTGGTGTAGGGGCACACATGCCCTCCCCTCGTAACCGCCACCGGCTCACCAGCCACCAGCGCCACCCTGACGTTGTAGCCGTTCAGCTTCTCCTCCACCGCCACCTGCTCCGCACCCCAGGAGGCAAGCGCCGCACGCAGCAGAAGCGCCCTCTTTATCTTCGGGTATCCCCTGAGCACCTCCTCCCCGAAGACCACCGTGCCCCGCTCCACCCCTGCCACGTCCTTCCTGAAGACCAGCACCTCCCTGCCAAAATACCGGAGCACCTGAACCGAGTGACGCTTTATCGCTCCCCTGAGCCGCCACTCAGGCAGGCGGAGCTTCTCCGAGATAATCCCAAGATTCATGCCAGCAGCCCTATCAGGTCTGTCTTGGTGACTATGCCTGCCAGCTTCTCCCCCTCAACCACCGGCATGCCGGAGAAGCCGTGCTCCAGCATCCTTGAGGCAGCCTCGCCGGCGGTCGCCTCTGGCGATATGCTCACCACCCGCTGGGTCATCACATCCCCCACCAGCAGGTTCCTCACCCTGCTCGCCTGTCTGGCATCTGCAGCGGCTCTGAAGGCGCCCAGGGCTCTGCCAAGCTGCCTCTCGGTAAGTATCCCCACGAGCCTCCCGCCATCAACCACCACAATGCGTGAAATCCCGCGGTCCAGCATGAGCCTCCTGGCGTGCACTGCTCTTTCAGCAGGCGACACCGTGCACACCTCCTTAGTCATGAGCTGCTTCACCGGCACCTGCGAGTCCACCAGCGCCTTCAGCACGTCAGTGGCGGTGAGCATGCCCACAACCTTCGTGCCATTAACCACAGGCAGGCTCTTTATCCTGTGCGCCCTCATGAGCTTCACCGCATCTGCCAGCGAGGCGTCGGGGGTGCAGGTGAGCACGTCCCTGCTCATCGCCGTTGAAACATGCAGACTGCTCGGCAGCTTTTTGCCGTACCTTGATGAGCCCATCACCCTGAGCACGTCCTTATCCGTAATTATTCCAGTGATTCTGCCGGAATTCACCACAAGCAGCCTTGAAACCCGGTGCCTCTCCATCAGCTCAAGCGCATCCGAGAGCTTCCTGTCCTTATCTATCCTGACAACCTCCTTAGTCATGTAGTCTGCAACCCTCAAGCTCTCAACCTCCAGCCATGGCTCTGATAATGTCCCTCTTGGTCACCACACCTTTCAGAGTTTCACCGCTGACCACAGGAAGGGAAGAGATACCGTGCTCAAGCATTCTCTCTGCCGCCGCTGCGCAGTCTTCTTCAGGGTGAGTGGTTATAAGCGGGGCGCTCATCACCTCGCCCGCGGTTATCAGGGAGAGCCTCTTAACGTACCTTCTCCTGGCTCTGCCGGCTGGCACGTCCTTGCGCACGTACCTGAGCAGGGTGCTCTTCACTCCCTCCACAGGGTCGGAGACCTCCACCAGGCTCAGGTCGCGGGCTGTAACCATGCCCACGGGTGAGGAGCCCTCGCACACCACCACCCTGGTTATGCGGTGCTTCTCCATGAGCTCAACCACGTGCACCAAGGTGTGGTCCGGGTTGGCGGTGACCACCCGCGGCGTCATCACCTCCTCCACGCTGTGCATGCCCTCCATGTTCTCCATGTAGGCTCGCAGCAGGTCTGTGGCTGTGATTATGCCTGCCAGCTTCCCCTCTTCAACCACCGGCAGCGAGGAGATGCCGTGCTGCAGCATAAGTGCAGAAGCCTCCTGAACCTCCGCGTCTGCGTCTATGGTGATAAGCTCGCGGCTCATCACCCTGGTTACCACCTGATTTGCGGGTGGACGCCTGCGCCAGGGAGCACCGCCGTCCGCAAGCAGCCTGGCTATGTCCCTGTGGGTGACTATCCCCACAGCTCTGGAGCCCTCCACAACCATGACCCTGGATATGCGGTTCTTTACCATCAGCTTGCGGACGTGCTCCAGGGTTGCGGTCTCAGACACCGCCACCACGGGTGTGCTCATGTACTCATGCACCTTCAACCTCGGCACCCCCCACTGCCTCAAGAATGTCCCTCTCGGTAAGTATGCCAGCCAGCTCGCCGTCGCCGAGCACACAGACCGTGCCCATGCCAGTGCGCTCTATCATCGCTGCTGCCTCGCCCAGGTCTGCAGTGGCTGAGATGGTGGGCACGCTGGTGCTCATTATCTCCTCCACCTTAGTGCCCAGCACCTCATCCACGCTGTTGCGTATCAGCCTGCTGAACACTCTGCTGCTGCCTATGAAGTCTATGAGCATGCGGGTGGTGAGGATGCCCACAAGCCTGCCCTCGCTGACCACCGGCAGGCGCCTGATGCTGTTCCTGCACATTATCCTGGCGGCGTCTCCTAAGGAGGTGCCGGGGGTGGCGGTTATAACCCGCTCGGTCATGTGCTCCTCCACCTGCATGCCGGTGCTCTTGCCGGCAAGGATGTGCACGAAGTCCCGCTCTGTGACTATGCCGGCAACGCTGTGGTCGTCGTCAACGATGACCGCACCACCCACCCTGCTGGTGAGGAGCTCATGCATGGCATCGGCTATGCTGGAGGTGGTGCTCAGGGTCACCACATCCGTAACCATGAGCTCGCGGACGCTCTCGTTCATGGCTGCTATGAAGTTGCCCTGGTACTTGTCCCTTATAAGCCTGCTCTTCTCACCTCCTCCAAGAAGCTCAACTATGTCGCTTGAGCCCACAATACCCCTGAGCCTGTTGGTACCCGGGTCTGTCACGGGGAGCCGCCTGAAGCGGTACCTGCTCATGGTCTCGGCGGCGCCCTTTATGGTCATGGTGGGGGGTATGGTTACCACCCTGAGGGTTGCTATGCTCATAACACTCCCCATCCTCCTGCTGAGCTCGCTGCTGAAGCTGACAGCCCTCCTCTCCCTCGCCTGGCTTATCATGTACTTCTCACGCCTCCTGATATCAATATGCTCCCGATTCAACCTCCTGCCTCCTGGTGGTATGGGACACAAAAACAGGTGCAGCCAAAAGCAGTCGCAGGTGCACCATCATTAAATACTATGCAGGCTGTGGTTAATAAAACTTTGCACCTGCGGGCTCAGCAAACATTTTAAATGTGGGCTCTCACTATATAACTCCAGCGGAGATGGCGCGGATGAAGGTGCTGATATCTGACAGCATACATGAGGCAGGGATTGAGCTTCTGAAGAGGCATGCTGAGGTTGAGGTTGCCACCTCGCTGAGCGAGGACGAGCTCGTTGCCAAGGTGGCTGAGGCGAATGCGCTCATCGTGAGAAGCGCGACAAAGGTAACGAGAAGGGTGATAGAGGCTGGCAGAAACCTCATGGTAATAGGCAGGGCAGGGGTGGGAGTGGACAACATAGACCTGAAAGCTGCCACCGAGCGGGGAATTGTGGTGGTAAACGCTCCTGATGCATCCTCAATAACGGTAGCCGAGCACACCTTCGGGCTCATGCTGGCACTTGCAAGACGCATACCCCAGGCTAACGCCAGCCTGAAGGCTAAGAAGTGGGAGAAGAAGAAGTTTCTGGGAGTTGAGCTCAGGGGCAAGACCTTGGGGATACTGGGGCTGGGCAGGATAGGCTCGGAGGTGGTCAGGAAGGCGAAAGCCTTCGGGATGAGGTGCATAGCCTACGACCCATACATCCCGGAGAAGCTCGCAGAGGAGCTCGGCGTGGAGGTGGTGGAGCTGGATGAGCTGCTTGAGAGGAGCGACTTCATAAGCATTCATGCACCCCTCACGGAGAGCACCAAGAGAATGATTGATGATTCGGCAATTGAGAAGATGAAGAGGAGCGCCTATATAATAAACTGTGCGAGGGGTGGAATAATAGATGAGGATGCCCTTTACAGAGCACTCAGCTCCGGCAGAATCGCAGGCGCCGCCCTGGATGTGTTTGAAAGGGAGCCGCCCTTTGACAGCCCGCTGCTGGAGCTTGAGAACTGCATAGTCACCCCGCACTTAGGAGCCTCCACCGAGGAGGCGCAGAGGTACGCCTCGCTCATAACCTGCGAGGAGGTGCTGAAGGTTCTGAGGGGAGAGCCTCCAAAGAATGCCGTGAACATGCCCGCACTGCCAGCAGAGGTGGTGGAGAGGCTGAGGCCGCACCTCAGGCTGGCGGAGATGCTGGGGAGCATGGGTGTGCAGCTCCTGCAGGGCAGGCTGGCTGAGGTCAGGGTTACCGCCTGCGGCAGCTTTGCCGTGCGTGAGTACTTGGAGGCTCTGACCGGGGCGGTGCTCAAGGGTGTGCTGTCACCCATACTCACTGGCGGCGTAAACCTGCTGAATGCCAGAGTGCTTGCAAGAAACAGGGGCATAAGGGTTACGGAGGCAAGCAGGGAGGATGCGGGCAGCTACCAGGGTCTCTTGGAGGTGGAGCTCAGCGGAGATGCCGGCACGGTCAGCGTGGCTGGCACGCTCATAGGAGATGAGGCGAGGGTGGTGAGGATCGGCAGGTACGCGGTGGAGCTTGCGCCCCAGGAGGTTATGCTGCTGGTGGAGCATGACGACAGGCCCGGGATGATAGGCAGGGTGGCGACGCTGCTTGGAGAGCACGGGATAAACATAGGAGCCATGCAGGTGGGGAGGTATGAGAAGGGCGGAAGGCAGCTCATGGTGCTGAGCATTGATGAGCCCGCAACAAAGGAGGTGCTTGAGGGCATCGGGAGGATTGATGGCGTGCACAGTGTTAACGTGCTGGAGCTGTGAGCATGTGCAGGGTTAGAGATTACATGACGAGAGGGGTTTACACCGTTGACAGAAGGGCAACGCTGAAGGAGGTGGCGAGAGCCATAGCAAAGTACAGGGTGTCGGGGCTCGCGGTGGTTGATGAGGAGGGAGAGATCGTGGGAGTGGTTTCTGATACAGACGTGCTTAAGGCGGTGAGCGAGGGCAGGGAGCCGGAGAGCACAAGGGTGGAGGAGGTGATGACACCCTTTGCGCTGATAATTGAGGAGGATGCCACCCTTGAGGAGGCGGCGAGAATGATGGTGCACGAGAAGGTGCACAGGCTGTTCGTGGTTGAGGAGGAAAAGCCGGAGCATCCGAGCCTCTCAAAGCAGTACCTGCTCAGACCCGCGGGCGTGCTCACCTCCTCGGATATCGTAGCCTACCTGGCGGAGTGATAGCATGCTGGACATGAGGGTTGTGGAGTGCCTCAGGAGAAGCATAATAACTGTGGAGAAGGGGATGAGCATCAGAGACGCCGCCAGGGTGATGAAGAACTGCGGAATCTCAGGCGTGCTGGTGATGGAGGGCGCAAAGCCGGTGGGAGTGCTTTCAGACACCGACCTGGTGAAGGCGCTGTACAGGGGGGTGAGCAGGGAGGCAAGGGTGGAGGAGGTGATGAGCAGAAAGTTCTTCTGCATTGACCCCTCGGCAACGCTGCTTGAGGCTGCAAGGATTATGAGCGAATGCGGGGTGAGCAGGCTGTTCGTGGTGAAGGGGGCGAGAGGCGAGACCGAGGTGCGGGAGATGCCCGAGGGTATAATAAGCGTGAGCGACGTGATGGCGGCTATTGCAGGTGAGTCCTGCGAGGGATGTTAGGTGCTGCAGCGCTTATCTGCCTCCACACCGATTTTATAAGCAGCGCAGAGCCGTTGAGAGGCGGTCTCCATGCCCCCTGGCAATCCTGCAACGCCAGGGAAGTGCCCAAACCCAGAGTCAGCACATCTCTAAGCAGTTACCATGAACCCGGCTCCACCTCCGGCTACTCTTTACGATAAATTATATATGACGTAGCCCCTAACAGCGACCATCCCACAAAGAATATTGCAAAATCGTGGAACTGTAAATTTTTAGCCCTGATATAGCCTGACCACCAGGTCATAATCGCTGCTGTTGTGGTAATGTAAAGTAAATATGCCAGCACACACCGCAGCTTAACTTTTGGAAAAATGCCTGCTTTGCCGTGTGGTAAGCTCGTTTCTGCCTTTAAGAATATGTGTGCAGAAGTTATCCCATAAATAATTGAAATTCCCGCGGCAATTATCATGTCTGCTGGATTGTAGATTGCATGCAGCAATCTTGTGATCGTGCTTTGTAGAATTAGCAGTACTGATATTGCAAAAAGCACATAATACCTCCTCATATCACTCATTTCCTGTCACTCCTAATGCGATTAGTTATTTTAAAAGTAACATAGAAAATAACAGCAAAAGGCACGATTATCCACATTGCTTCACCAAGCGGAGCACGCACATATTCTTCGTGAGCGATTATTTTATATGCTCCTGCCAGCGTAATTATGAACACTATAACAGTCCAAAATGTGCTGCTGCCAAATTTTGTAATTTCATCTAAGCGATTGTACATCCTGTATGCTGCCAGTAAAAAGAACATGCCCGTCATGCTCACTAAAATGCTGAACACCGCATACTCCGGTGGATTTATTTTAATTATTAGTGAAGAAATGGATACAATTATGCACATATATGCGAAACCCAGAAATAAGTACCCGAATTGCCTGGAATACTTTTTATCCTTGGTGTTTACATCTATGTAGAATTTTTTAGAATCAATTGATAAAATCAGTATGTCTGCTACAGTAAATCCAATGAAAATAAAAATTATGGCGTCCATTAAATGTCTGCTTATTTTAAAAGCTAAAATTGTACTGTATGCCAAAATTATTGCTATTATTAAAATTCCAGCCAAAACAGCAGAATTGAAATTCACAATTCCATTGCGGCTCATTAAAAAAATAAAAAATTTGGGGGTAATTTTACCACGCCCCTATAATTCTCGGCATGTTGAGTGCTATCTTGAGCGCAGTGGTGCCGGGCACAAAAG
>JALSIP010000083.1 GCA_026989875.1 archaeon | reverse complement strand
CGTAACCACCGCCGTAGCCACCGCCGTAACCGCCGCCGTAGCCAGCGCCCGCGCCGCCTACCGCGCCGCCAAGGGTAACCTGCTCACCCTTGGAGAAGCTGTATCCGACGATGAAGCTCAGCGCCATCGCCACAACAATAACCACCACGGCTATGTCGTTGCGCATGGCTATCACGCCTTTTTAATCCTGTACACGAAGGTTCCGCCGTCGGAGCGCTTCTCCACGATCTCGTGCCCTTCCTTGTTGCACAGCGCTGTTATGGACTCCTCAGAGGAGGGGTTGTCAAAAACCACCTCCAGTATGTCGCCGCTCTTTATCTTCTCCAGCGTCTTCATGGTGTACAGCTGCGGGTGCGGGCACACGTAGCCCTTGACATCAAGCTGATACACCCCATCTTCCAGCTTCTTAACCTTCACAGGCATCACCTCCTTACTCTATCTCTATCTCAATATCCTGCGCCTTGAGCTTCCTCTCAGACCACCAGTTCATGAACCTCACCGCTACCAGCGCACCGCCGCCCATACCCAAGAAGAACAGCCAGCCTCCGGGGTCGCCGCCAGCCACGCGTATGTAGAAGGCACCTATGTTGCATCCCAGAGCAATTCTCGCGCCCATGCCCATGAACACGCCGCCCAGGAAGCCCCAGAGCGCCAGCTCTTTGGTGGGCTTCTTGAACTTGAACTCCCTGTTGAGCAGCGCCATCACCATCGCACCGAAGACTATACCTACGGACATCAGCAGTGCAGGATTCCACCAGGGGTCGGGGAGACCGTTGCTCATGCCGAAGTAGATGTTGTCCATCATGTTCCAGCCAAGCTTGTGCAGCACCCAGCCGCCCACCTGCGCCTCCTGGGTGGTGATGTACCAGTAGCCAGGGTCAAACACCGTGCCGCGCTTGGATACACCCTCAAGCCCGAGAGCGGTAAGGGCATGCCCGAAGTTGCCGATGCCGAACTTGTAGCGGAGGTTCTGCATCGCCAGCACGTGGAAGCCCGCGATTATGCCTATGAGCACTCCCGCAATGGTGGTGCGCTTGGATGCGGTTATCATGTACCAGAATCCCCTGAGCTCGTCGGAGAAGCTGGTCTTAACCTCGCCGTTGGCTGCGCTTGCCGCCTTCTGCTGGGCTATCTGCCTGATTATTCCCTTTCTGGCAACCACCACGTAGGCGAACACGAAGAGCACCAGTATGGGTATTATGGTGTTCAGGAGTGAGTCAGCCAGCAGCATCTTCGCCAGCCCCGGATGCTTGCCGTAGAGCTTCTCAGCCAGCGTGAAGGCGGGTCTCGGGAAGATGTAGTTCCTGAGGAGCTGGTCAAACCAGCCACCGATGTCCACGAATATAGCCTGTCCGAAAATCATCGTGGTTAGGGCTATCATTGAAGTGCCGTTACCCTCTCCTATCTTGTAGAGAGTACCTGAGGCGCAGCCTCCTGCAAGCACCATGCCTATGCCGAAAATCAGCCCGCCTATGAGCTCATGCGGTCCCAGGGGACCCGGGTGAAAGGTGCTCAGCCTGTACTCTGCCAGCACAGCCATGATTATGCTGAAAACCGCCATCGCTATCATGATACCCACGAACATTCTGGTAACGCCGATGGCTATGAGGTCACGCCACGCCGAGGCGAAGCAGAACCTGCCCCACTGAAGCAGAAGCCCGTACGCAACACCAAACCACAGGTAGGTCACGATGTACATGAACACTGGATGCACACTGTAGTACCACAGACTCACTATCAGCATCAGCCCCAGTATGGAAAACGCCCAAAACATTCTTTTCCTGTCACTGTCGTCTGCCATCTCATCCCTTCCTCCTTGAGGTTATGTGTGGCATCGTGTAGCACTATACCCTTCTCCTATTTAAATTTTTCGAAAGGGTTATCTGCTGGGTGAATATTCACATGCAGACAATTTTTGCGTGAATTATCCTTATTCATGCTCGTGTGCTTCTGTTCTGAATCACAAACACGGTAGTGCTGCAAAACGCATAAGCGCTTAATTTTCGCCACTTCCGCGCAGCTACGGGCGGGGTATTTTTTAAGTATCCTCTCCATATTAAAATCATGTCCCGTATAAAGATTCTCAGGCGTGGTGAATCAGAGGCGGAGATGGACCCGGGCTCCGGGATGATAAGGCTGATGGTGCGCAGCGAAAAGCTGGAGGGCATGCTGGTGGAGGTCGGTGCCGGGAAGGAGATACCCATGGAGTACTCCCACCCAGGTGAGGAGCTCCGGCTGGTGCTGGAGGGTGAGATAGAGGTTGAGGTGGAGGGCGAGCGCCACCTGCTACGCGAGGGAGACTTCATGTGGTTTGACTCCTCCATGAAGCACAGGATAAGAAACCCCGGGGCAAAAAAGGCGGTTTACTTCTCTGTAAACACCCCGCCGGCGATGCGCTGGAGGTGAGCGGGTGAAGCTTCTGGGGCTGCGCTGCGCCAGGGCTCCTGACGTGGAGGAGTTCAGGAAGCTCGGTGCCCAGCTTCTGAGGGCTGAGAGGATAGCCGGGAGGAGGCACCTGGAGTTTGCCCTGGAGCAGGCGGAGCGCGCCTTCAGACGGGGGAAGAACATCTGCAACGACTTGGCTATGGAGGTTCTCGTAAGGGCAGCCGCCACCAGGCAGATAGGCACCGCAATTGAGCGCCTCGGGGTTCGGGGAGCCAAGGAGGTGGTGCTGGTCTGCGAAGAGGTGCCTGAGGAGCTGCTCGCCAGCTACGGGTGCAGGGAGTGCGAGGACGTGCTGGAGCTCAGTGAGGAGAAGCTTCCCGGGCTCATGCAGAGCTACGGCATAGCAGGGGAGGAGCTTGAGGCGGTGGGCGGCAGAGCTGAAGAGGCGGTGCAGATGCTGATAATTGAGAGGATAGCGCTGATGTGGGTGGAGTAGCTAAAACCACAGGAAGCGGTGCTTCACCCTGAACATCCACCTCACCGAGTCAACCGCCTGCATGTCTGCATCGTACAGCGTGGCGTTTACCAGGTATATGTTTCTGGAGAGGGGCACCAGCGAGCCGTCACCCCTGAGCTCAGCCAGCTCAACCTGGAGCTCCCCGGTGCCGTTAAAGCTTACCCAGAACCACTCCTCCGGCAGCTGCACAGGCTCGTCGTCCTCCGCATACCAGGGGTTGTTCACCCTGGTCAGGCTCAGCCTGAGCAGACCGCTGAAGGGCTTGGTGGTGCTCAGCTTCACCCGCAGCTTCACGGGCTCGCCGTAGGCGTAGTATATGCGGGAGGTGTTCAGGCTGTCAATCCAGGTGTGGTCGTACTTCACTCTGTAGATGCGCACGTGCCTGTTGGCGACTATGGGCTCATAGCCCCTGAGGTCGTAGCCCATCAGGAATATGAGGGAGGTGAAGTGCGTGCCCCTGACGCCGGAGGAGATGTAGTACAGGTAGGTGTCGGTGACGAAGACCGTGCCCCTCTCAAAGGGTATGCCCTCAAGCTCAGGAGGCGAGCGATTCAGCCTGTAGAGGGTGACGTTGTACCTCCAGTCGCGGTAGTACACCTCATCCATAACCGCCACGTCCCTGGTGTACACGTGCACCCCTCTTTCGTCCCTGAAGAGGGTGTAGCTCTGATTCCCGTCCAGCACCTTCCAGATGTTCGCCGAGCGCCTCTCAAGCCTGGCAGAGGCAGAGAGGTTCACGCCGTGCTCTGCAAACACCCTTCTGAGCACCGGGAGCTCAACCCTGTCCCTGAAGCTGAAGAGCCACAGGCTGGCATCGCTTCTGCTCCAGAAGACTGCCACAAGCATGCTGCTGTTGTCTGAGGTGACATTAAGAACGTAAAAGCTCCTGTTGTTTGAACTGACATAGAACTTCGCGGGATAGCCCATGAACTCGCCGGAGCGGTTGTAGGTGTAGTAGGTGTACCACATGTCGTCCCTCCACAGCCTGCAGGGCACCGAGAAGATGTTGCCTATCTTGCCCAGCAGGTCCGGCGAAACCAGCACGTATTTTATGTGGTACTTCTTCAGAATCCGCTGGCTCACGTTCTCGTCCCTCTGCTTCATGAACCAGCCGTATTCGCACATCACCGGGAGCTTCTGGCCCAGGGTGCCGTCAAGCATTGTGGGGAAGCCTGTAACTCCCTGGGTCCAGCCGCCCTGGTCCCACCAGACCATGACGCTTCCCGGCTCCTGCTTCTTCAGGTAGTGCAGCGCCGAGTTCCACTCGGGGGACATCGCGGGACCCAAGCTCCAGGCGAAGTCTGTGGCGACCATGCTCATGCTGCCCAGAAGCAGGGACGCCATCACCCAGGCTGCAGCTTTTGGCTGGAGGTAGTGCTCCAGCCTGTACAGCAGGTACGCCGCAAGCACAGCCAGGGGCGCGCTCGCCAGGAAGGTGTACCTTATTGCCGAGTGCATCAGGTAAAGCGAGCCCGCAGCCCAGGCGAGGATTATCAGCAGCTCCGGCTTTCGCTCCCGCAGCCACTCGTAGCTCATGAGCAGAAAGCCCAGCGGGAACAGGTAGGCTATCAGCCTGAACCTGTACTTCACCAGCCCCCAGGAGGTGGGTCTCAGCTCGGTTATGGTGTCGTAGGGGAAGCCTGTTGGCTTAACCAGCCCGTAGCCTGTTACAAGCTGCTTCAGCAACTGCTGCATGGGCAGCATCTGCCAGGCTGCGATGAGCGCCGCAGCCGTGATGGGCAGGAGCAGCAGCCTGCGGCGCCTGAGCAGGTGCAGCAGCAGCGAGAAGCCGAGAGCAGAGAAGCTTATCGCGAGAAGCTCCTGACTGGTGTCCCAGCGGGTGGGCTGGAAGAGCACGCTCAGCTTTATCATGGCTATGCCAGTGAGCACCGCCACCAGGAAGCGGAGCATCACCCTGATGTCGCTTCTGCGCCTCAGGAACTGCAGGAAGGAGTGAGCCGCCAGAAAGCAGGAGAGCACCACGAAGGCAAAGAGGTGTCCGTTCCACACGAAGCCGCTCAGCCCGAGCATCACGCCTGAAAGAAAAGCGCACCTGCTTCCAGGCTCCTTTATGCTTCTGACAAAGAAGTAGAAGGCGAATATGGCAAAAAGCAGGAAAAAGGCGTCGCCGCGGTAGTAGCCGGCAACGCTCCTGCTGATGTTTGCCGGCATAAGCGCGAGAATCGCCGCACCGTAGAAGCCAGCTCTCGCGCCCGCCGCCTCTCTGAGCAGAAGGTAAACGGGCACCAGGGTGAGGGAGCCCACGAGCGCGGGTGTGAGGAAGTAAGCCTCCCTGAAGCTCAGCCCGAGCATCGCTCCTATGCTCTTGTACACCACCACCGAGGTGTAGTACAGCCCGAAGGGCTCCACCACGTAGGCGCCGTAGGGGTAGTTGGAGAGTAGCCAGAGTATTGGAAACTCGCCGGTTTTTGCTATGTACTCGGCAACCCTGAAGTGGTGCCCTGGGTCAAAGGCGAGAAAGTAGCCGTACTGCTCGTACCTGAAGGTTGCCATGCGAATCAGGAATGCCAGAACCACGATGAAAACCAGCACCACCGCATCCCTGCGGTTCATTCACCCGCCCCCCCTGCAGCCTGCTCCTCAAAGTACAGCTCGGTGGCGTAGCCGTGCCTTCTCAGCCTGCGGTCCGCCTCTTCAAGGGAGCGCGTGCCCCTCACGAGCCTGGCGGTTCTGCTCATCTCCACCACCGCCTCCGGCAGGAAGTAGAGGGTCACCACAGACACAGGTGTGAGCACGACCCTTCTTGAACCTTTCCTTATCCTGTACTCTCCGCACCTGCCCTTAGCAGCCTCAACAACCAGCCTGCTCGCCTCGGTGGCGGTGCTGCTGGCGATTCTCTCCATAACCTTAATGTCCTCTGCAACCGCACCCACCGCCCCCAAGAAGGCTCCGCGCTCCATGAGCCTCGCGATGTTGCGGTTGAGCTCCTCAAGGGTGAGCTCGCCGTCGCTGCCGTAGCCTATCACACCCAGGGCGGCGGGCACCTCAAGCCCGGCTATGGAGAGCAGCATTATTGAGTCTGCAAGGGGGCTCTGCACACCCTTCTCATCGCCCGCCGCCAGAGAGTCGCCGCCCACGTCTATGCCCACCACTAAGTCAATGCCCAGCTTATTCACCGCACACTCCAGAGCCTCCCTGGTGCCCTCGGCGCCACCGCCAACGTCAAGCACCAGAACCTCCCTGCCCGTGCAGGCAGAGACCACGCTCTCAGTGAGAGGCGCTCCGTGCTTCGTCCTGGCTTCAGGACCGGCAAGCCCCGCACGCTCGCAGAGCTTTTCAACACCCTCAAGCTCCTCCATCCTCCTGGGTCCGGGAAGGGGGTCAACCACCCTGCGCTCCCAGCTCAGACCACCCAGCACCACCTCCACACCCAGCCTGCTCAGAAACCTCGCCGTGGGTATGCAGCCTATAACATCCCCTCCCCCGCCGATGCCTATCACCAGCGCCTTCTCAGAGCGCAGCGCCAGCTCCTCTATGCTCATGGGTAATGCAGCAGGACGTTAACCTCTGGTATAAAAATCATGCTGTCAGCAGAGGTACGGGCGGTGCTGGAGAAGCAGGGCTACCGCATGGTGGGCAGGCACTCAGCGGTGAAGCTGTGCCACTGGGTGCGGGAGAGGCTGCTGAGGGGGAGGGCATGCTACAAGTCCAGGTTCTACGGCATTGAATCCCACCGCTGCGTGCAGCTAACGCCCAGCGTGGCATGGTGCCAGCACCGCTGCGCCTTCTGCTGGCGTCCGGTGGAGCACACGCAGGGTGCGGAGATGGAGGGCAGCCTGGATGAGCCGGAGAGCATAGCAAGCGGGGCGATTGAAGCCCAGCGTGCCCTGCTGAGCGGCTACGGGGGCGAGAGCAGGGTGAGCAGGCAGGACTTTGCGGAAGCGCTTGCACCCAGGCATGTGGCGATTTCGCTTGCCGGCGAGCCCACAAACTACCCCCTGCTCCCGGAGCTCGTGCAGGAGTTCCACAGGCGGGGCATGAGCACCTTCGTGGTGAGCAACGGCATGAATCCGCAGGTCATGGAGAGGGTTGAGCCCACGCAGATGTACCTGAGCCTGCCCGCACCCACGCAGGAGGTTTACAGGAAGCTCGCCAGACCTGTGGTCAGGGATGGCTGGAGCAGGCTGATGCAGAGCCTTGAGGTGCTCTCCGGCATGGAATGCAGGACCGCGGTGCGCATAACCCTGGTCAGGGGCTACAACTTCCTGCCGGAGGAGTACGCCAGACTGGTGGAAAAGGCTGAGCCAGACTTCGTGGAGGCGAAGAGCTACATGCACGTCGGCTACTCCAGAAGAAGGCTCAGCCGGCAGCACATGCCGCTGCATGCGGAGGTGGTGGAGTTCGCAGAAGCCCTCGCCGACGCCACCGGGTACAGGATAAAGGATGCTTCACCGGAAAGCAGGGTGGTGCTGCTGTGCAGAAAATAGCAGGTGGAGTGGATATGAGGCTGCATGAAATCGTTGAGATGATAAGAGCCGAGCTTGACGAGAAGGAAAAGAGAAGAGAGGAACTTTTCAGAATGGCGAGAGAGGTCAGGCGGATGTCCACCAGAGCGATATGGCTGGTGCACCTGAATGAGTACACTAAGGGAGAGGAGCTTATTGAGAGGGCGGGAAAGATGCTCTCAAAGCTCAGCGAGCACGACCTGCGCTTCAGTTTCCTGCACGAGGCGGGGCAGGAATACGCAGAGGCTGTGCTCACCCTCCACCTGCTCACAGGGAGAGAGCTGCCCTCCCACACCGAGCTCCGCATACCAGCCGAGTGGTACCTCGCAGGACTCGGAGACACGGTGGGAGAGCTCAGAAGACGGGTGCTGGTGCTGCTGAGGGAAGGCAGACTGGAGGAGGCTGAAGGGCTGCTGGAGCTTATGATGGAGATAAACAGAGAACTCTCCTCGCTCATGTATCCAGGAGCTGTGGCTGCGATAAAGCGCAAACAGGACATAGCAAGGGTGCTGGTGGAGCGAACCATGAGCGAAGTTACGGTAGCCGCCAGAGAAGCTGCACTCAGAAGCTCTATTGAGGAGTGCATGGATGCGCTTAGGAAGTGCAGGAATGAACATAAAAGTATATAAATGAACGTGGCATGATATCATCTATCACATTCTGTACCTGGCAGGGAGAAAATGACCCACCACAAGAAGGTGTTAGTGGTTGAGGATGACGACTCGGTAAGGGAGATATACTCCCGCATGCTGCGCAGCAGGTACAGGGTGATTGAGGCAAAGGATGGCAGCGAGGCGGTGGAGAAGTACAGGCGCGAGAAGCCTGATCTGGTGCTGGTGGACATCAACCTGCCCCTCAAAACCGGTGGAAGGGTGATAAGCGAGATAAAGGAGCAGGACCCGGAGGCGAGGATTATAGCGGTTACCGCCTACGCCTACACGAAGGAGGAGCTGGGGGTGGAGGTGCTGAGGAAGGGGTTCAGCAAGAAGGTTCTCTTAGAGAAGGTCGGCAGCATGCTGCAGGAGTGAAAAACTTTTTGTATGTTAGGCTGAAGGATAAGCCAGAGGTTTTTGAGGATGGAAATCTGGGAGCTTGTGGGAGACCTTTATCCTGACTTTGAGGATGAGATGCGCAGGGTGGAGGAGGTTCTGCTGGACTCAATCCCCCAGAGCACGCCTGAAGAGCTTTACAGTGCATCAAGGCACCTGATAGCCGCGAGGGGCAAGAGAATCAGACCCGCTCTGGTGCTGCTCTCCTTCAGAGCCGTCAACCCGGAGGGGGAGCTGGAGAGCGTGCTGCCCATTGCTGCGGGCATTGAGCTCATACACACCGCGACCATAATTCACGATGACATAATTGACCTGGCGGTGATGCGCAGGGGGGTGGAGAGCGTTAACGAGAGGTGGGGGAACCACATCGCGCTTCTTGCAGGCGACCTGATATTCGCCACAGCCTTCGGGCTGATAGGCTCGCATCCGCTGGGCGAGCTGAGCAGGGTGGTGAGCCACGCATGCAGGCAGCTTGCCGAGGGCGAGGTGCTGGAGACGCTGCACACGGGTAATGCGAACATAACCGAGGAGGTTTACCTGGAGATTGTGGAGAGGAAAACCGCCAGCCTTTTCTGGGCTTCCGCCAAGTGCGGAGCCATCGCGGGAGGTGGCAGCGAGGCGGAGATAGGGGCGCTGGAGAGCTTCGGCTTCCTGCTCGGCATAGGCTTCCAGATGACCGACGACATCCTGGACGTGGTGGCAGGTGAAAAGGTGCTGGGAAAGAAGGTGGGGATGGATATATCCTCGGGAAAGCCCACCTTCATGGTGCTGCATGCGCTGCGCAACACCTCAGGCGAGGTGAGGAGGGAGCTGGAGGAGATCCTGAAGAGGGGGAGCGTTGAGGATGTTGGCAGGGTGCTTGAGATACTTGAGGCTTCGGGCTCCATTGAGTACGCCCGCAGAAGGGCGGAGCACTTCATAAGAAGGGCGCTTGAAAAGCTTGATGGAATAAGGGACACCAGAGCCAAGAGGGCTCTCAGGGCTATTGCTGAGTATGCGATACTGAGGGAGTTCTGAGGGGGAAGAGGAGCTGCTGGAAACCCTGGTGTACCTGGGCATTGGGGTGGTGGCTTCAAACTTGCTGCTTGAGCTGGGGCTTGCAGGGGCTCTGCTGGCGGGAATGCGCAGGTTCACGGGCTGGTTCCACCTGAGCGACGAGCTCACCTCGGGGGCAATCGCCAGGCTCTTCAGCCCCAGCGCGGGGTATGCGGTGCTTGCGGAGATGCACAGGAGGCAGAGGATGAACACCAGAGAGGTGCTGCTGGCGACGATGCTTCCGAGCTTCCCCTACGAGCTCATAAGGGTGTTCCGCTTCTACCTGCCGGTGATGCTCCCCATGGTGGGCGCCCAGGTGGCGCTGAAGTACATGGCAATAAAGCTGGGCAGCGGCTTCCTGCAGAGCTGCAGCGCCCTCGCCTACGCCAGGCTGTCCCTGCCGGAGGTGGAGAACAGCGGCAGGGCTCCCCCGAAAGGCAGCGTGCGCTCTGCCATGAGAAACAGCCTGAAAACGCTGAGCAGAGTGGTGCCGGTGTTTCTGCTCGCATACCTGCTCGCCTCCTGGATGATATCCTCGGGTGCGATGCAGGTGATTGCCCGCCACTCCCTGCCCCTCACCTCGGCGCTCTCCCTGCCGGGCGAGTCAGCGGTGGTGATGGCAACCCAGGCGGTGAACGTGGTGGCGGGGTTTGCAATCGCAGGTGAGCTCGCCTCCAGGGGGATGCTGAGCAGCCACCAGGTGCTGGTAACGCTGATAGCGGGGCTGGTGCTCTCGCTGCCCAGAATACACCTGCAGCACACCGTGCCCGCGGTGTTCTCCCTCTTCCCCAGAAAGCTCGCCACCATGCTGGTGCTGTTCAGGCTGGGCGTGGAGAGCGTGATAATGCTGGGTGTCCTGGCTGTGCTGCTTCAGCTACCGCCGTAGAGCACCGAGCGGGTGCTGTGCTCTTTCAGAAAGTCGCCCACCAGTATGAGAGCCCTGCGCTTTATTCCAGCACGCTCAACGCTCTCGGCAAGCTCTGAAAGGGTGCACCTCACCACCTTCTCCTCCTCAGTGGTCACGCTGTAGACCACAGCCACTGGAGTCTCCGGGGGGTAGGCGCAGAGAAGCTCCCGCTGCACTCTCTCTGCCCGGGCGGCACTCAGGAATATAACCATGCTCGCCCTGTGCCTCGCAAGCTCCGCAAGCCTCTCCTTCTCAGGCACGGGAGTTCTGCCGGGGGCGCGGGTGAGAATCACCGTCTGGCTCACCTCCGGCACGGTGTACTCAACTCCAAGCCTGGCGGCTGCTGCCTGAAAGGAGCTCACCCCGGGCACAAACTCCACCTCTATGCCAAGCCTCCTGAGCTCCCTTGCCTGCTCCGCGGCAGCGCTGTATATGCTGATGTCGCCGCTGTGCAGCCTGAGCACCAGCCTGCCCCTTCTGGCGTTCTCTGCCATCAGCGCAACCAGCTCCTCAAGGCTCATGCCGTAGCTGTTGTACTTCTCCGCCCCGGCAGCGAGCTCCAGCACCTCCCTGCTCACCAGGCTGCCGGCATAAACCACAACGTCAGCCGCCTCCAGGAGCCTCTTAGCCTTCAGGGTAAGGAGCTCCGGGTCTCCAGGACCCGAGCCTACGAAGTAAACCCTCGGAAGGCTCACCCCCGCAGCCCCCTGAGAATTATCATGGACAGGTAGTCCACCTCACCGCTGAAGTCCCGCAGCCCGCCATAGGCAAAGCCAGAGCTGCCACAGCGCACCGCCACAACCGCATGCTCTCCAAGACCCGCCTCCTCTATCCTGCGGGCAATCTCTGAGTAGCGCCTGGAGACCTTCATGAGCACCACCGTCTCAAACTTCTCCGCGAGACTTTCAAGCTCCTCAATGCCGTAGGCAGCTGGCACCACCGCAAGCTTCTCCCCGCCCTTAACCAGAGGCTGACGAAGACCTGCGGCACAGGCGGTGAGGGAGGTTACACCCGGCACCACCTCTATCTCCACGTCTGGGTGATGCTCCATCAGCCCCTGCATGACGTAGATGAAGGTTGAGTAGAAGAGAGGGTCGCCAAGGGTGACAAAGGCTGCATCTCCGCGGGAGAGCACCTCATAGACCCTGTCGCAGGCGTTTCGCCAGGCTTCTTCCAGCACCTCGCGCTTCTTTGTCATGGGAAAGCTGAGCCTTAGCACCCTGTGCCTCCTGCTGCTAACCTGCCTCACTATGTCCAAGGCTATGCCGTGCCTTCCTGAGTCAGGGGCTATGAGAACGTCAACGCTGTCAAGCACCCGCATGGCTTTGAGGGTCACCAGCTCGGGGTCTCCGGGACCCACGCCCACACCGTAGAGCTTTCCAGGCATGCTCCATAGGAAGCCGGAGAAGGTTTATATGGGTTGCGTCCAAGGTAATGGCGATGTTCTCCAAGGTGCTTGTGGCTAACAGGGGCGAGATTGCGGTAAGGGTCATGAGGGCGTGCAGAGAGCTGGGAATACAGACGGTGGCGGTTTACTCTGAAGCAGACCGCCATGCGCTGCATGCCAAGTACGCGGATGAGGCTTACCTCATAGGCGAGCCTCCGCCCGCCAAGAGCTACCTGAACATTGAGGCTATTCTGGACGCGGCTGAGAAAAGCGGCGCTGACGCGGTGCATCCCGGCTACGGGTTCCTGGCAGAGAACCCTGAGTTCGTGCGTGCCTGCGAGAGCATGGGAATAACCTTCATAGGACCCTCAAGCAGGGCTGTGGAGCTGATGGGCAGCAAGATTGAGGCGAGGAGGTGCATGCAGCGTGCGGGCGTGCCTGTTGTGCCGGGGAGCGAGGGGGAGGTGAGGGACGCGGAGGAGGCAAGGGAGGTTGCGGAGCGGATAGGCTACCCGGTGGTGCTTAAAGCCTCCGCAGGTGGCGGCGGCATAGGTATGAAGGTGGTGCGGAGCGAGCAGGAGCTGGAGCATGCCATGGATTCTGCCAGAAGCGTTGCCAGATCCGCCTTCGGAGATGCCACGCTGTTCATGGAGAAGTTCTTAGAGAAGCCCAGGCACATTGAGTTCCAGGTGCTGGCAGACGGCAGAGGCAAAACCCTGCACCTGAATGAGAGGGAGTGCTCAATACAGCGCAGACACCAGAAGCTGATTGAGGAGTGCCCGTCGCCTGTGGTGACGGAGGAGATGAGAGAGAGGGTGGGCGAGCTGGCGGTGAGGGCTGCCAGGTACATAAAATACACCAACGCCGGCACGGTGGAGTTCATATACTCGGAGGGAAACTTCTACTTCCTGGAGATGAACACGCGCCTGCAGGTGGAGCACCCGGTAACCGAGAGAACCACAGGCATAGACATAGTTAAGGAGCAGATTCGCATCGCCGCGGGAGAGGGCATTGAGCTTGAGCAGGAGGATGTTAAGCTCTTCGGGCATGCTATTGAGTGCAGAATCAACGCCGAAGACCCGCTCAACGACTTTGCACCCTGCCCGGGGAGAATTACAAGGTACCGCTCGCCAGGAGGTCCGGGAATAAGGATTGATTCGGGGGTGAGAATGGGCTACACCATCCCGCCATACTATGACCCCATGATTTCAAAGCTGATTGCATGGGGGAGGTGCAGAGAGGAGGCTATAGCGAGAATGGAGAGGGCGCTGACCGAGTACATAATCACGGGAGTGAAGACCAACATACCCTTCCACAGAGCTGTGATGCGGTGCGAAGCCTTCAGAAGGGGTGAGCTCTCCACGAACTTCATTGAAGAGCACAGGGTGCTGGAGAGAGTGCCGGAGGTGATGAGGGAGGACGAGCAGAGGCTGAAAAGGCTGGCAGAGGCATTCAGAGACGACAAGAAGGTCGCCGCCATTGCCACGGCGGTGAGCATGTACATTGAGGAGAGAAAACGCTCGGCGTGAAAAGCTTCAGCTATCTGGTGAGCAGATAGCCCGCCAGGATGGCAAGGGCTATGCCGAGGGCGTTGACGGTGCTTAGCCTCTCGCCTATGAGC
>JALSIP010000082.1 GCA_026989875.1 archaeon | reverse complement strand
TAATGATTATTGGTGCTGGAGGTGCAGATAAAATTCCATATCTTTTAGCATGGCACAAAGCAGAGAAATATAATTCTATAGCTGTCGTTGATGCAGATAACGAAGGTAGAAAAGTTCTTCAAGAAGTTGAAAGAAGAAATATTGAAATTGATAATGATTCTGACATTTTGATGTTAAACGAAATTGCTGAAGAATTTAAAGGTAAGGATATAGAAATAGAAGATTTATTCGATGAAGAATTCTATCATATTGCTGTTAATAGAACATATAAGGAGATTTTCAAAAGTAAATTAGGAAAACCTGAAATCGAACTAAAACAGATACCTTCCGAAGGACTCAGAACTAAAAGATACAGTAGATTTTTCAAAGACAATGATTTGGGAGGGTTTGACAAAATTAAAGTTGCACTAGAAATTAAAAAAATATTATCAAGAAAGGTAAGCAAAGATGTCGAAAGTATGTTAGAGGAAACAATGGATAAATTTGAGAAATTATTTGAAAAGATTAAAGAGAAATTTCAAAGGGAGGGGGTTGAATTATGATTTTAGGCGGGCTTGGGCACTCTGCGGTGCTTTGCACCTTGCCCCTAACGGGGTCACTTAACAGGAGGATATGTGGCTCGCTTACGCTCGCCCAAATTTGCTCCGCTATCGCTCCGCCAACTCCACATATCCCCAAAACGTTGCCCGAAATTCGGCTCGGCGGTGATGAAAAATGTATTAACCCCCTTGTCTTCTGCCCACTAAAGTTGGCAAGGATCTGCGCTTATTTGTATTGTCCATCATGGCATTTTCTCTTTCACCAAAAGTACACCTTAATCATTCTCACAATCCAGAGCTAATTAAAAACCAATCGCAACATTTAAATATGGTTAAGGGATAAACCCCCCTGTGGTGAAAAAACATGGAAGCTCCTCTGATTCCGTATCTGAGGAACTCCGCTGACAATCGCAGAGTAAAATTATCCCTGCCCAGTTATTGTGCATGTACCTGCAGGCATTCTTGGTGAGCTCCTAAGAGATAAGGAGCATCTCTCCGGTGAGGTGACATCATGAAAGCAGACCTGTACTTGAGAGTGTCATGTGGAGCTCGTGAATCAGCGAAGCAGCAGTATTAGGCTGCTGAGGTTCGCCGTGAGGTACGGGTGTGCGACTGTAGGGCACGCTTCGCGGCAGATTTGTGAGGAGGAAGATAGCCTCAAGAACCCCGCTCTTTGCCGGCTTGTTTGCGCCCACCAGCACCGCAAGCCCGCTGAGCTCAACCTCTCCCTCATGCACCCCCCTGAAGTTTTAAGACGGTCAAAAGCTTTTCTTAGTGTGTGGCGGTGGACCTCATGAACCTGCGCTTTCTCATCACCGGCAAACCCGGCTGCGGAAAGAGCACCATAGCGTCACGCGTAGCCAGTGTGCTTGGCAGGCGTGCAGGCGGGATGCTCACCCGCGAGCTACGCGAGCGGGGCAGAAGGGTGGGCTTTGAGGTTCTGGACATAGCCACCGGCAGGAGAGCTTTGCTCGCCCACGTTTCTCTAAGCTCAACCTACCGCATCGGCAGGTATGGTGTTGACCTCAGCGCTCTTGAAGAAGTTGGCGTGGAAGCTGTGCAAAAGGCGCTTGAAGAGCGCAGGTTCATTATCATTGACGAAATAGGTCCCATGGAGCTGCTCAGCAGAGCCTTCATTCATGCCGTTGAAAAAGTCTTCAGTGCGCCCGTGGATGTACTGGCAACGGTGCACCTGCGCTCCTCTCACCCTCTGGTGAAGGAGCTCAAATCCAGGCGTGACGTGGTTTTGCACGTTATCAATGAGAGAAACAGGGAGCAGGTGCTGCAGGAGCTGCTGGAGGTGGTGACGTGAAGAAGGGCAGGATAACCGCCTTCAGGCAGAGCAGGAGGGTTGTGCACCCCAGGTATGCGGTTGTGAAGCCCTGCGACAGCGGGGACTACACCGGCAGAAAGGTGGTTTACGTTACACCCACCGGCAGGAGAATAACAGGCAAGGTGTGGAAGAAGCACGGCAGCAGCGCTCTGCTGGTGAGGTTCCCGAGGGGTCTGCCCGGGCAGGCGCTCGGCGCTGAGGTATCCTTTCTGCCATAGCGCTTTCAGCCCCTCACCTGTGGTAGAGAGAGCCACCTCTGGCGTCCATGGCAACCACTAAGGGACCGAAGCTCTTCACCTCAAGCACCCACAGCGCCTCCGGCATGCCAAGCTCCAGCCAGTGCACCTCCACCACCCGCCTCACAGCCCTTGCCGCAAGCGCTCCTGCGCCGCCGGTGAAAGCCAAGTACACGCAGCGGTCTCTGAGCGTCTCGCGGGCTTTCTCAGAGAATCCGCCCTTGCCCACGACAACGGTGGTGCCGAAGAGCTCAAGCATGCTCCCAATGTACCCCTCCATCCTGGCGCTGGTGGTGGGTCCGGCTGACACCACCTCCCAGCCGCCGCGGGCACGCCTCACGAGAGGACCGCAGTGGTAGATGCTTTTGAGCTCAACGGGTGCGCATCCCAGCTCCAAGGCACGGGCGTGCGCCCTGTCCCTGGCAGTTACTAAGGTGCCGCTGAGGCAGAGCACATCTCCAGCTCTGAGCCTCCCCACCTCCCGGCGCTCCAGCGGCAGCTCCAGCTCCATCAAGGCTGCACCACCTCCAGCCTGCCTGCACGCTCAACCAGCGTGGCGCGCCTGTGCGCCCAGCACTGCACGCTCACGGCAACGGGGAGAGATGCGGTGTGGCAGTGGGCGGCGAGCAGGTGCACACCCAGGCATGTGCTTCTGCCCCCGAAGCCCATTGCTCCGGTGCCTAAGGCATTCACCCTGCTGAGGATGCGCTCCTCAAGCTCAGCCAGCTCAGGCTCGGAGTTGGCTGAGCCAAGCGGCTGCAGAAGCGCGAGCTTTGATAGCAGCGCGGCATGCTCTAAGGTGCCTCCCACTCCCACTCCCAGCACCACCGGGGGGCACGGTTTTGCACCCGCCCTGCGCACCACCTCTGCCACGAACTCCGCAATCTCCTCAGCCCCCGCTGAAGGCGATAGCAGCGCTGCAGCGGAGCAGTTCTCGCTTCCCGCACCCTTGGGCATGAAGGTTATGCTTCTGGGCTCCTCATGCCCCAGACGGTGCACCACCGGCACGTGCACGCCCGTGTTGTCTCCCGTGTTTGACCTGCTCAGCGGATGCACTATGCAGGGTCTGAGCGGCACCTCCTCTGTTGCTCTGCGCACAGCTTCGGCGAGCAGGTGCTCCATCCCAGGCTCCCACTCACCCCTGAGAAAGAACACCGGCACCCCCGTATCCTGGCAGAGGGGTATGCGGTGCTCCTCGGCGCAGGCTGCGTTCTCAAGCATCATGCGGAGCTGCAGTTTCGGAAGCTCCTCAGCCTCAGCCTCTAAGGCGTGCTCAAGAGCTGCCCTCACATCCGTAGGCAGCCTCACCACAGCCGTGCGTATCAGCTCAACCAGCTCATCAAGCATGATGCAGTAGTTGTGCTGCACACTTAAAACCCTTTGGAGCACAGCTCGCCGGCAAGCTGCCAGCTTGAGATACCTCGCCTCTTCAGGCTCTGGTGCGTTCCCGCATCTCTGTAGGCGAAAGTGATTTAAATTAAAGATGAGAAAGATAAGAGGTGATGCCGGTGAAAGTTTCAGTTGTGGAAAAGGGCAACGCTGCAAAAATACTTGAGTGGTTTAAAAAGCACAGGGATGAGGAGTATGCTGATATACTTGATGAAGTCGTAAAAGGGAGTAGAAAGAGGTTAAATCTAAGGTGATTCCTTGGTCGGAGTTGACACAACTTTCCTTATTGACCTCTTCAGGAATGATGAAAAAGCAATCATGGTTCTTGAAGAGTTGAGTCGCAGTGGAGAACGTATCGCAACCACTGTTATAAACATGGCAGAACTTTATAAAGGAGCTTTTCTGCATCCTAAAACTGATGAGAAGATTGATGAAATTGAGGAGTTGAAGGATCTTCTGATAGTTCTGGATATGAGAATAGAAAGTGCAAAATATTACGGCAAGATCTATGCAGAACTGAAAAATAAGGGGAGACTTATGAATGATAGAGATATCCTGATTGCCTCTATATTCTTATCATTTGGTGTGGGGAAGATAGTAACCAGAGATAGGAAGCATTTCTGTGAAATAGAGGGAGTGGAGGTAATTACCTACTGATTAACAGCCTTTACTGGTTGTGTGCAAAAACTAATGGTGGTAAATACTGCTCACGATACTGTTGCTGACGGCAAGCTGCCAGCTTGAGATGGTCGCATACCTCTGCACCCGGTCAGCAGAGACCGCTGCTCATTTGACAGCACAGCGCACGGCGGGGGAAATTTTTTAAGCGCCGCTAAGGAAGGTGTTAGAGGTGGTTGGAGTGATGATGCGCGTTGAGGCTATAGTGAGGAGAGAGAAGAAGTGGGATGTGGCAGAGGCGCTCATGCGTGCGGGCATACCCTACACCATATTTGATGTTGAGGGGATAGGCGGTCAGCTCGGGGTAACCGAGGTGTCGGGCAAGCTCTTTCAGTACCCCTTCCACGAGAAGTGTGCCTTCATAATCGTCATACCCGAGGAGCAGGTGGAGCGGGTGTGTGAGGTTATAAAGGAGTCTGCATACACCGGCAGACCCGGGGACGGGAGAATCTTCGTGTCTGAGGTGAAGAAGGATATCAGAATCAGGGATGATTCAGGAGAGTGAGCGTGAAGCGCTCTGCGTCAGGGTGCCTCTCAGGGAAACTGAGAGGGTGAGGCGATGGCTGGCTGAGCGGGGTCTGCTTCTCAGGGGGTGCAGCATCCTCAGGGAGGGGAGGCATGCCCTCATACCTGTGAGCGGGGAGGTTGAGGGCTATCCCTTAGTCATAGCTAAGGTGAGGTGCAGGAGAAACCCCGGCATGCTGGAGGTGCTGGAGGGGGTGCTGGACAGGCAGGAGCTTGAGCTGGTGAGGCGCAGCTTTGACATAGTTGGAGACATAGCGGTGGTGGAGGTGCCGGAGGAGCTTGAGCACCGCAGGCGTGAGATTGCAGAGGCGCTGCTCAGGGTGAATCCCCACGTGAGGGTGGTGCTGAGGAAGCTGGGCGCCGTTGAGGGGGAGTTGAGGCTGAGAAGGCTTGAGCACCTCGCCGGGGAGAGGCGAACCTGGACGGTGCACAGGGAGCATGGCATAAGGCTCTGGGTGGACCTGGCTAAGGTTTACTTCTCCCCCAGGTTAGCCTACGAGAGGCGGAGGGTTGCAGAGCAGGTGCGTGAGGGCGAGAGGGTGGTGGACATGTTCGCGGGCGCGGGTGGTTTCGCGCTGCTCATGGCAAGGCAGGCTGATGCCAGCGTGCTTGCCATTGACCTGAATCCGCATGCAGTGCGGTGCATCAGGAAGAGCCTGAGCATGAACAGGCTGAGGGGCAGGGTTTACCCGGTGCTGGGCGATGCTGCTACGGTGACGCCCGAGAGGTGGGCGAGCAGGGTGGTGATGAACCTCCCCATGGGCAGCAGGGCTTTCCTGAAGACAGCCTTCAGAGCAATACGGGAGAGGGGCGTGGTGCACTACTACACCACCGCAGCCGAGGGGGAGGTGACTGGGAGGGTTGATGAGGCGCTTGAAGCGGCGCAGAGGGCGGGTGTTGAGGCTGAGCCACTGCTGGTGCGCAGGGTGCGCTCCTATGCTCCCGGGAGGGCGCACTACGTCATTGAGCTTCTGGTGCGTGCATGAGGCGGCGCAGGGGGAGGCGGTGCCTGTAGGTCATGCCCAGGAGCATTAGCCCCAGCACGTCCGTGCCAATGCCGAAAAAGCTGCTGAAGTAGTGCTCGGCTATCCTGTAGTCGCTGGTGTCCGGGAAGGTGTAGCTCACCAGCGGGAAAAGCCAGGGCACGAAGGCGTGGGAGTCCTCAACGAGATGCGCAGTCACACCCATGCCAAGAGACAGTCCCGCAAGAGCTCCGAAACGCATAGCGAGCAGCGAGGCGGCGAGCACCGCAAAGCTGAGGTTGTGGGCGAAGTACCTGCCGGGACCGTAGTCCAGCAGGAAGAATACGGGCTTGTCTATGAGATCAGGAAGAAGCACGCCGAGCACCGCATACTCCGGCTTGAGCTTTAAAAGCCTTGCCGCAGCCAGCGTGAATGCCACGTGCCCTAAGGGGTACATGGCATCATGGTTGGTTTTCACCCTATAATTAACTTTCTTCCAGAGGTTAGGGTTGAAGGTGCTGGCATGAGGCTCTCTGAGGCGGGCGAGCGCCGGGTTATACATGAGGTGCTTGAGGTGCTTGCTGGCAGCGCTGCAGAGCTTGCTGGCAGCGATGACTGCGCTGTTCTGCAGGCGGGCGGGTTGGAGCTGCTGGTGAGCTGCGATGCTGTTATTGAGGCGGTGCACATTCCCGAGGAGATGAAGCCAGAGCAGGTGGGCTGGTATGCGGTGAGTGCATGCCTCAGCGATATAGCAGCCATGGGCGGCAGGGCGCTTGGAGTCTGCGTCAGCATGGGGTTTCCCGAGAGTGCGGAGCTGGAGCTGGTGCGCGGCATCGCTGAGGGGCTCAGAAGGGGGCTGCAGCACTACGGGGTGAGGATGCTGGGGGGCGATACCCAGCGCACACCCGTGCTGATGCTCTCCTGCTTTGCCCTGGGCGTTGCTGGAGAGAGGCTCGTGAAGAGAAGCGGCGCCTCCCCGGGGGAGGTGATATGCGTTACGGGCACGCTGGGCGAGGCTCCGGCAGGCTTCCTGTGCCTGACAGGCGGAGTTGAGCATCCGGAGTGCGGCAGGCTGATACGCAGAGCCTTTGAGCCGGTGGCGAGGCTGGAGGAGGGCAGGGCGATAGCAGGGCATGCAGGCGCCTGCATGGACCTGAGCGACAGCCTCAGCATCTGCCTGCACGAGATAGCGGAGCAGAGCGGCACAGGCTTTGAGGTGCACTACGAGCGCCTGCCAGCCGGCAGGGGCGTGGAGGAGGTGGCAGAGCTTGCAGGTGCAGAGCCGGAGGAGCTGCTCCTCTACATGGGCGGCGACTTTGAGCTGGTCTTCACGGTGGAGGAGAGCCGCCTTCCAGCCCTGCGGGAGGAGCTTGAAAGGCTGGGGTGCAGGATTACACCCATAGGCAGGGTGCTTGAGGAGGGCAGGTGGCTGGTTAAAGCGGGGAGGAGGGAGGTGCTGGAGAGAAGGGGCTACGACGCTTTCAGGGGGTACGCGCGGTGAGGCAGGTGTTCGGGAACGCCACGATACTTGCGGGTGAGGAGCTTGAGTGCCTGCGTGGATACGTGGTGGTGGAGGATGGCAGGATAGCGGAGGTGGGTGAGGGCAGCCCGGGAAGGAGCTACGTTAACCTGAAGCGGGGTGTGGTGTGTCCGAGCTTCACCAATGCCCACACCCACATAGGCGACGCCTGCGCACCTGATGCAGGGGCGTACCTGCACCTCAGGGAGAGGGTTGGCTCTAAGGGTCTGAAGTTCAGGCTGCTGGAGGACAGGGAGAGGGTGAGGCAGGGCATGAGGCGGGCGCTGGAAGAGATGCGGCGCACGGGCACGGGGTGCTTTGCAGACTTCAGGGAGGGCGGCATTGAGGGGCTGGAGCTGCTGCGGCAGGTGGTGGAGCAGAGCAGCGTGAGCTGCGTTGCCCTGGGCAGACCCGATGGTGACCCGCCCGAGAGGGTTATTGAGAGAGCTGACGGCTTTGGTGTAAGCAGCGTTTCTAACTACACCCGGGAGGAGCTCAGGAGAATGCGCAGGCTGGCTGAAAGGCTGGGGAAGCTGTTTGCGGTGCACTGCTCTGAGCTCAGAGACGACACCGCAGAGGTGCTGAAGCTTGAGCCCGACTTCGTGGTGCACATGACCAGCGCCTCACCGGAGAGCCTTGAGGAGGTGTGCAGGCGCAGGCTGCCGGTGGTGCTCTGCCCGAGAGCCAACGGAAGCTTTGCGGCAGGCTTGCCTGAAGCTGGAAGGCTGCTGGAGTGCACCACGGTGGCTCTGGGCACAGACAATGTGATGGCGAACTCCCTGAACATGATGCGTGAGATGGAGTTTGTGTTCAAGCTTGCCAGAGGGCAGAGCAGGGATGAAAAGCTTCGCGCCGAGCTCGTGCTCAGGGCGGCGACCATCAACGGAAGAAAGATACTCGGCAGGGATAGCAACGCAATACAGGAGGGCAATGTGGCGGATTTTGTGATATTCCGCAACAAGTATATATATGAGCCTGCTCTAAGTATTGTGCACAGGATGGAAGCAGAGGACATCAGGGGTTTTGTGATAGGAAACAGGTATGTAAGGAGGGTTTGAGTTGTACCGCAGGATACTCATACCGACGGATGGCTCGGAGGTGGCTGAGAGGGCGGCGAGGCATGGGGTGGAGCTCGCGGAGGCTCTGGGCTCTGAGGTTTACGCACTCTACGTCATAGACATCTCCGCCTTCACGGGCATACCTGCCGAGGCGGCATGGGAGAGCATGCGCTTCCTGCTTGAGGAGGAGGGTAAAAAGGCGCTTGATGCCGTGAAAAAGCTGTGCAAGGAGCGGGGTGTTGAGCACAGGCTGCTGATGAAGGAGGGCAGACCCGCAGAGGAGATAGTGAGCGCAGCGGAGGAGGTGAAGGCAGAGCTCATAGTCATGGGCACTTCTGGAAGAACGGGTTTAGATAGGTTTTTACTCGGTAGTGTTGCAGAGAAGGTTGTAAGGATTTCTTCTTGTCCAGTGATGGTGGTGCACAGGTAGCTTCTCAGGAGGCTTCTGCAGTGAAGGTGAAGGATATAATGACAGGTGATGTTGTGTATGCAGAAGTGCCAGGCAGCAGCACCGACGCCCTGCAGCTTCTGCTGAAGCACAACATCTCGGGCATACCCGTGGTGAAGAGAGGCACAAGGCAGGTGGTGGGGATTGTTACCAGGACCGACTTCGCCAGAAATCCCGAGGAGGGGCAGCTCGCACTGCTCATGACCAGGGATGTGGAGACCACCACGCCAGAGGAGGACATAGTGAGCGTCGCCAGGACGTTCTTGGAGAAGAACTTCCGCAGGATGCCGGTGGTGACTGACTCGGAGCTCAGGGGCATAGTAACGGTGAGCGACATCGTGTGGAAGGCTATATCCAGAATGAAAATCCAGGAGCCCGTGGAGAAGTACATGGACTCAAGGGTGATTGCAGTCTGGGAGGAGACGCCCCTGAAGGTTGCCTACGAGATTATGAGGCTGAGCGGCGAGCGCGCGCTGCCGGTGCTTGATTCAGATGGCAGAATGAGCGGAATTCTGGGCGAGACAGACCTGCTCAGGGCTTTTGAGGTTACGGAGAGAACCCACAAGTCTGAGCTGTACAGCGGCACGGAAGGCGACAGGTGGGGGTGGGACTCCAAGAGCGTGGTGTACATAACCAAGAAGAGGCTGGAGCTGCCGGACAAGCCGGTGAGAGAGGTCATGGTAAGGGACGTTACTGTGGTGACAAGAAAGACTCCCGTGAGCGAGTGCGCCAGGCGGATGGCTAAGCGCAGGATTGAGCAGGTGCCTGTTATAAATGCGGAGGGCGACATAACCGGCATTGTTAAGGATGTCAGCCTGCTCAGGGCTATAGTGGGATAGCATGCCGCAGGATGTTCTGCAGGAGATACTGCTGAGACGGGGCTTCCTGTGCCCGAGCTACGAGGTTTACGGCGGAGTTAGCGGGTTCTATGATTATGCACCCCTGGGTGCGATGCTCAAACGCAACATAGAGAACCTGTGGAGAAGGTACTTCGTGGTTGAGGAGGGGTTCTTTGAGGTTGACACGCCCACGATTGCACCGGAGCAGGTGTTTGTGGCTTCTGGACACGTGGAGAACTTCGCTGATCCGGTGGTGAGCTGCAGGAAGTGCGGCACCACCTACAGGGCTGACCACTTAGTGCAGGAGAGGCTGGGGCTGAGCAGCGTTTCTGCAGAGCCGGAGAAGCTGCAGGAGCTTATTAATGAGCACGGGATTAAATGCAACTGCGGCGGTGAGCTGGGGGAGGTGGCGCGCTCAAGCCTGATGTTCAGCACGGGCATAGGGGCGGGGGGAAGGAGAAGGGGCTATCTGCGTCCTGAGACGGCGCAGGGCATGTTTATACTGTTCCCCAGGCTGTACGCCTTCTACAGGAAGAGGCTGCCCTTCGGTGTTGCCCAGATTGGCAGAGCCTACAGGAATGAGATTTCCCCGAGGCAGGGGCTGCTCAGGCTCAGGGAGTTCACGCAGGCTGAGGCTGAGATATTTGTGGACCCTGCTGAGAAGGCTAAGCATCCACGCTTCGCTAAGTATGCCGGGGACAGGCTGAGGCTGCTGCCGAGGGACGGTGTGGAGGTGGTGCTGAGTGCCAGTGAAGCTGTGCGCAGGGGTGTGCTGCCCCACGAGTTTCTGGCGTACTACTTAGCCCACACGCAGCGCTTCCTGCTGGAGCTGGGAATTCCGGCGGAGAGGCTCAGGTTCAGGCAGCATCTGAGGGATGAGATGGCTCACTACGCGGAGGACTGCTGGGATGCGGAGGTTAAAACTGAGCGCTACGGCTGGGTGGAGGTTGTGGGCATCGCCGACAGAACCGACTATGACCTGCGTGCCCACGAGAGGATGAGCGGCGCCGAGATGAAGGCGTTCAGGCAGTTCTCTGAGCCTGTGGTGAGAAGAGAGCTGCGCCTGGTGCCGGAGATGCAGACCCTGGGTCCTGAGTTCAGAGCCCTCGCACCAAAGATCGCCGAGAAGGTGCGGAGCCTCGGGGAGAGGGCTGCACGGGAGTTTGAGCGCACGGGCAGGCTGGAGGTGGAGGTGGGGGATGAGAGGGTGGTGCTCACAGAGAGGCATCTCAGGGTGGAGGAGGTGGAGCTCAGGGTAACGGGTGAGAAGTTCACGCCGCACGTGATTGAGCCCAGCTTCGGAATAGACCGCATACTGTATGCGGTGCTTGAGTGCGCGCTTTCTGAGAGGGAGGGCAAGAGGGTGCTCAGGCTCAGGCCAGCGATTGCCCCGGTGAAGGCTGCGGTGTTCCCGCTTCTCGCTAAGGAGGAGCTTGAGAAGCTCGCCAGAAGCCTGTTTGAGGAGCTGAGACGGCAGGGGGTCGTGGCTGTTTACGATGCCTCCGACTCCATCGGCAGAAGGTACGCCAGGGTGGATGAGATAGGTGTGCCCTTCGCGGTGACCGTGGATTTTGAGAGCCTTGAAAACGGAACGGTGACGCTCAGGCTGAGGGACACCGCCGAGCAGCTCAGGGTTGCCTCGCGGGAGGTGCCGGAGCTCATCAGGAGCCTCTGCAGCGGCATGAGCTGGCAGGAGCTCAGGGAGAGGCTGGAAGCTGAATCCTGAAGGTTGAGCCCCTGCCGGGCTCTGATTCCACGCTTATCTCGCCCTCATGCTTCTTTATTATGGTGTGGCTGACCGCAAGCCCCAGACCCGTGCCACCCTCGCCTTTGGTGGTGAAGAAGGGGTCAAATATCCTGGAGAGGTGCTCCTCGGGTATACCTTCGCCGGTGTCGGTGAAGCTGATTTCAACCCTGCCGTCCCTGTAGGCGGTCTCAATGGTGAGAACACCCCCCGCCCGCATGGACTGGCAGGCGTTGGTTATGAGGTTGGCGAAGACCTGCTGGAGCATCACCCTGTCTCCGGCTACATGGGGCACCGGCTGGAGGCGCATCTCAACCCTGACACCAGCCTTTTCCACAGTGTCCTCCAAAAAGGTGAGGGTCTCTTCCAGCAGCTCGTTCACGTCCACGGGCTCAAAGTGGATTATGCCCTCGCGTGAGAGCTCAAGCAGAGCCCTTATTATGCGTGAGACCCTCTCAACCTGCTGGAATATCATGTCCGCCTCCTCTTCCCTCGCCCTGCCGGCGCGGATGTCTTCCTTGAGGAGCTGGGCTAAGAGGGAGATGTTGTTGAGGGGGTTGTTGAGCTCGTGGGCTATGCCCGTGGCGAGCACACCGAGGGAGGCGAGCTTCTCTGAGATTATTATCTGCCTCTCCATCTGCTTGCGCTGGGTGATGTCGCGCATTATCATTATGTAAGCCTTTATCCTGCCTTTCTTGTCGCGCATGGGGGTTATGTTGAGCTCAACGATTATGCGCCTGCCGTCCTTGGTGATTCTCTCGGTCTCGCAGGACATGGCACCTGCCCGGGATGCCTGCTTCATGCACCTCTCAAGCTCCTCAGTCCTGTCCTCGGGGAGAAGAAGGGAGACGTGCCTCCCGGTTACCTCCTCACGGGAGTAGCCGAAGAGCTTCTCGGCGTGGGCGTTCCAGTAGGTTATCCTCCCGTCAGCGTCGGTGCAGCATATCGCCTCAGAGACGTTCTCGGCTATGTCAGCCAGCATCCTGAGCTTGCGCTCCGCACGCTTTAGCTCGGTGATGTCTATAACGCTGCCCTGAACCGCAGGTCTGCCGCGGTACTTTATGGGCACCGAGTAGACCAGCACGTCCCTGATGCTGCCGTCCTTGCGCACGCCCAGAAGCTCCACCAGCTCGGCGCCTGAGAGGTGCTTCTGACGCAGCTCCGACCTCTTTATAACTTCGCGGCTCTCCGGAGCGATAAGCTTCCTGAAGTCCATGCCCAGAAGCTCCTCCCTGCTGTAGCCGGTGAGCTCGCACATCCTGGCATTGACAAACCTGAAGGTGTTGTCCTGCAGGATGTAAATCCCGGTGAGGGAGTTCTCAACGAAGCTCCTGTACATCTGCAGCTCTTCCTGCTCGGGGCTGAGGAGCAGAAGCACCCTGCCTCTGCTCAGAGGTGCGGCTTTGAAGCGCATCACACGTCCGCTGGCTAAGCTGAGCACGCCCTCAGCACAGCCTGAAGCACGGAGCAGGTTAAGAGCATGCTCCCGAGCTTCTGCGCTGAGAAATTCTTCAGCCTTCATCCCACGCTCTATCCCAAGCTCCCGTGCCTCCCCGTTCGCATGCTCTACCCTGAGACTGGAGTCAAGAATGAGCATGGGCTCGGGACAGTGCTCAAAGGCTTCGGTGAGGATGCCCTCAGGGTGTGTGCTACCTGTCATGTGCGGCAAACAGAATCTCGCCCATTTCTGTTATTTTTATGAATTTTCTCGGTCTGTTGCGGCTGACGCTGACGCTTCTGACCTTCACAACCCCCTTGCGCTCCGCCTCCCTGAGGACCAGCTCTATGTCATCACGGCTGAGTCCGAGAGCCTCAGCCAGGCGTATCTGGCAGACTTCATCTCTTTCGCACAGGTTGAAGCCTCTTGCCCGGCACTCTCCGCATAGGTCATGGGGCTCCGGTTTGATTCTGGATGCGGGAATGAAACCTATCTCGGTTTCCATGATGTTAGTGAATCTGTGGCAGCAGGTATTTATTTTTAACCCCTGCAATCTGCTCGCCTGCGAGTGCGCAAAGTTTAAGAGCGTGAGAGAGCCATCTTTTACTGAATGGCAGAGAGAGGAAAACAGCTCTTGCTGGCTGCGGTCACGCTTGAATGGAAGAGCGGGCTGGAATGACAGAGGGAGAGGAATGAGCCGGGGGGTTCTGACTCCTGAAGTCTCCCTATGGCGCCTGGCAAATTTGCGTACAGCTTATAAGCCTCGGGAGGCAAAGTCCGGTGCATGAGGCTGAGAGGGTGGAGCGACGCGGAGGAATATGTTACAAAGGATGGCTCCAAGGTGAGGGAGCTCATCCACCCGAGACACAC
>JALSIP010000081.1 GCA_026989875.1 archaeon | reverse complement strand
TGCTCAAGAAGCTGGCGGTGGGCGGCACCTTTGACTGTCTGCATGCTGGACACAGGCAGCTGCTGCACACAGCCTTCGCGTACGGTGAGAGGGTGGTGATAGGTTTAACCAGCGACAGGATGGCGTGTGCAAAGGGGGCGAGCGCCTATGAGGAGAGGCTTGCGGAGCTCAGGCGCTTCCTTGAGGAGGAGGGCTATGCAGACAGGGCTGAGATCGTGGAGCTCAACGACCCCCACGGCAGCGCCACAAGCGACCCCGAGCTTGAGGGCATCGTGGTCACGGAGGAGACGCTTGCTCGGGCTGAGGAGATTAACAGAATCAGAGAGCGGATGGGGCTCAGGAGGCTTGAAATTCTGGTGGTGCCCCTGCTGCTCGCCGAGGATGGTGTGCCGCTATCCTCGGAGAGAATCAGAAGGGGCGAGGTTGACAGGGAGGGCAGGCTGTGCGCATCGCAGTCGGCTCGGTGAATCCCGTGAAGGTTGAGGCTGTGCGCAGCGTGGCGGCGCAGCTCTTCGGAGGTGCGGAGGTCAGCGGAGTTGAGGTGGAGAGCGGTGTCAGCGCGCAGCCCGTGGGCATGATGGAGACGGTGCTCGGAGCAGTTAGGAGAGCCAGAGCTGCGCTACATGTTGACGGCGCCGAGCTGGGGGTGGGAATTGAGGCGGGGCTTATAGAGGCGCCCTTCACGCTGACGGGCTACCTTGATGTGCAGGTGTGCGCGGTTGCAGACAGAAACTGCATAACCATCGGCACGGGCTCGGGGTTTGAGCACCCGCCGGAGGTGGTGAGGGCGGTGCTGCGGGGTGAGGAGGTGGGCGGAATCATGGAGAGGCTGAGCGGCGTGCGCGGGATAGGCAGAAAGCAGGGCGCAATCGGCTTCCTGAGCAACGGCAGGCTCAGCAGAACCGAGCTGACGAAGCAGGCGGTGTTCATGGCATTCCTTCCGAGACTGAAGCGTGAGCTTTACAGGATTTAGCACGGCACCTTTGCGTGCATGCAGGGAGGTGGTGAGAGTGAAGATAACCTACCACGGACACTCGTGTTTTGAGCTCTCGGGAAGCAGAAGGGTGCTGATAGACCCCTTCATCTCAGGCAACCCCGCCGCAAGGGTCAAGCCCGAGGAGCTTGAGCCGGAGGTGCTGCTGGTGACCCACGGGCATGAGGACCACCTGGGAGACGCAGTGCACATAGCGAAGCGGGTGAAGCCGGAGATAGGAGTGGTGCACGAGCTGGCGGTGTTCTTCCAGGAGCAGGGGGTGGAGGCTGCGGGAATGAATCTCTACGGCAGCGTGGAGCTTGCGGGGGTGAAGGTCACGCTCCTGCCTGCGCTGCACTCCAGCAGCTACGGGGGCAGGTACATGGGCTCCGCCTGCGGTTACCTGGTGGAGATGGATGGCTGGAGAATCTACCACGCGGGGGATACCGGGCTCTTCGGCGACATGAGGCTGATAGGTGAGGTGTTCTCCCCGCAGGTGATGATGGTGCCGGTTGGAGACAGGTACACCATGAGCCCGGAGCTGGCTGTCAGAGCCGTGGAGATGGTGAAGCCTGATGTGGTCATACCCATGCACTACCGCACCTTCCCGGTGTTAGCCCAGAGCATAGGCGCCTTCACCGAAGGGGCAGAGCAGACCGGTGCCAGAGTGGTGGTGCTGGAGCCAGGGGAGAGCCACGAGCTCTGAGCACCGCAGCAGCTATTCTGGAAAGTCCCACCCTCCGCTATTTTTCTTTGTGTAAATAGAAAGGTATTAACTTATGCTCTGGACTTTACGGATAAAAGGGAGTCTGCCATGCCTGCTGTTGAGAAGATTTTAACACTCCTCGCCCTGGGTGCGGTGTTCGGGTTTGCATACTACTCCCTGAACTCCACGCCTGTGATAAGCGACAGGAACTTTACCTACATAGCCGAGCTGGAGTGGTATCAGACGTATGAGGAGGGGCTGAGAGAGGCAAAGCTGCAGAACAAAACTCTCATGGTTTACTTCTGGACTATATGGTGCATATACTGTGAGAAGTATCATACAGAGGTTTTCTCACGCCCGGACATCAACGCCATCCTCTCCGAGAAGTTCGTAAGGGTGGCGGTGGACATGGACGTGAACAAGCGTGACACCAGACGCTTCGGGGTGCAGGCACCCCCCTACATAGTCTTCATGACTCCCGAGGAGCGGGTGCTGATGAGGGTGCCTGGATACGTGCCCGCCGATGAATTCAGAAGAATCCTGGACACCGTGCTGGCAGAGGCTGAAAGATGAACGGAGACCTGCTTCTGTACGGCGCCTTCGCGGGCGGCATCTGCGCCATCGCGGGAATAGCAACCGGGAGAGAGAGGCTCAGAAAGGCAGGCACTGCGGCGCTTTTCGGACTGCTGCTTGCTGCCACGCTGCTGCTGAGCTACGCCTTCGCGGTGAGTGACTTCAGCTACTACTACGTCTGGAAGTTCAGCAGCACAGTGTATCCGCTGTACTACAAGCTATCGGGGGTGCTGGCGGGACAGGAGGGAACGCTGCTGTTCTGGGCAATGCTCATAGCCGCAGGCGGGCTGTGGCTTGAGAGGCATGGCACTGAGTTTGCGAGGCGCTCGCAGATGATTGTGGTGCTTCTTGCGCTGTACTTCACGGGCATGACGCTGGTGCAGTCACCTTTTGAACCCTACCCGGGCTCGCCTCCTTCTGAGGGCTACGGGCTTAACCCCCTGCTGCTGGACCCCTGGATGGCTCTGCACCCGCTGACCACCTTCTTAGGCTATGGCGCCACTGCCGTGCCCTTCGCGGGCGCACTGGTTTACCTTTTCATGAGCGCCAGAGGAGCAAGCGACTCCGCATGCAGGGTATGGATTACCGAGGGTCTGCAGTGGCTCAGGTATGCCTGGCTCTTCTCCACCATCTCCATGGCTTTCGGCGGTATATGGGCATACAAAACCCTGGGATGGGGCGGCTTCTGGGCGTGGGACCCGGTTGAGGCTTCAATGCTGCTACCCTGGATGGTGATGACCGCAGCACTGCACCTAGGCGTGGAGCACAGGAGAAACATGCGCAGGTACAGCGTGCTGGCACCGCTTCTGACAGCCTACTCCTTCACCTTCACGGTGTTCGCAACCGCAGTGACGAGGAGCGGAATCTTTGAGAGTGTGCACGCATTCATAGCAGGGGGAGCCGGGAAGTACGTGATGCTGCTGCTCGGCATCTCCGCTGCGCTGCCCCTCCTGCTGGGACTGGCAAAGTGGTACAGGTTCAGGAGCAGCGTGCGTGAGAGCACGCGCAGGGAGGAGATATTCTACGCGGCGGTGCTGGTGCTGATTGTGATGACCTTCATTGTTTTTTATGGTGTCAGCTTTCCACCGGTGGTGAAGCTACTCACCGCTAAAAAGTATGCCGTGACAAAGCAGTTCTTTAACCTGTGGCTCTATCCCTTCTTCCTGCTGCTGCTCCTGCTTACAGGTCTCGGGCTGAGCTACTATGAACACAGAAGGAAGGAGGCGGCGAGAGAGTTCCTGATTTTTTCTGCGGTTACAGTGCTGGCGATGCTGATAAAACCCGGAGAGAACTTCAACATCGTTGACTACACTTCCTTTATCTCAGCCAAAAAGCCGCTGCTGTATGCAACCGTGGGTGAAATTTCTGCGCTCAGCGTGCTGCCGCCTGTGGCTTATATACTGTATGCATGCGGCATCAGAGCCAGACTCACGGGACTCCGAGTCAGGGAGGTGGGCGTGGTGCTTGTTCATGCCGGGCTTGCAGTTATTGCCATCGGAGTGGTTTTCTCTCCACTGTTCACCTCTGAATTCTCAGTCTCTTTTCAAAGGGGAGAGATTGGCGTGGAGAAGCCGCTGATGTATGCTGAGTTTCATGAAGGATTCGGAAGACTGGGAACCTGGGGGGTGCACAGCAGAGAAGTGCCCAGCGAGTACAGCGCAGTGCTGCTGGGGGTGAGGGAGTACTTGGAGGGGCTGAAGAGTGCAAGGTACTGGGTGGATGTGGATGAGTTCGCAAAGAGCAACCTGAGCGAAGGGCAGGTGTACAGCGTCAGGGGCTATGTTGAGCTGGCTGTACCGGCGGAGCATGCAATGTTTGTGAAGCTCACCGATGGCAAGGCGAGCCTCTGGGTGGCTGCACCCCCGTACAGCCTGAAAAAAGGAGAAGAGGTGGTCGCCACGGGCATGGTGCTGCTGAATGTGCCGCTTCCTGATGGCACCACCGGTGCAGTGCTCCTGTCTGATAGCCTGAGCTTCCTGGAGGAGATGGCCTTCAGGAGGGTGCAGGAGGTGGAGATTGAGGTGCTCAGGGGGAGCAAGAGGATTGCCAAGGGAGTGATGAAGTACGAGACCTACAGCAACGGCGACGCGAGGCGCCCCATGATTGACCGCAGCCTGTGGGGGGATGTGTTTGCAGTGCTTGATATGAAGGTAGGGGATGTGGTGTCCATGACAGTCAGAATCAAACCCTTCATAAATCTGGTGTGGTTTGGAGTAACTCTGTTCTTGTTCGGGATCGTGCTGTGCATACTGCAGGAGAGAGGCCAGAGAGTCAGACCCGGTCCATGATGCAGTGCGTCTTCACGTCTCCCTTTTTTCCACACTTGTACCTGGTCAAGCCGTCGCACATGCTCACGGGTATGCTGCACTTCTCACACTTCTCAAAGTCCAATACACCACCTCTGATGAACTTTATACAATGCCAGAATCTTTACGTCGTATGATATTTGCAGACTGCTCCCAGTGTCCCACAGCCAGAACGGTGCCGAGAAAGGGGAGATATTGTGAGGCGGAGTTCATCCCCTCATCCGCAGCGGCACATAGCTGCAGTAAGGCTCCTCTGCAAGATAGTCGCCGGTCACGGCGTATGCTCTCGCCCTGCAGCCGCCGCAGACGCTGAGAAACTCGCACACGCCGCACCTGCCTTTATAGCGTCTGAAGTCCCGTAGCTCTTTAAAAAGCTCGCTCTCCTCCCATATCTCCTTAAAGCTCTTCTCGTAGATGTTGCCAGCACTTTTCGGAAAGTAGGAACAGGGGTACACCTCACCCTTGTGGTTTATGAGCGCAATTAGCTGCCCGGCAATGCAGCCCTTGCCTCCGCCGGTTGAAAAGCTCAGCGCACGGCGCTTCACGCTTTTCCCCTCCTGCTTTGCCCGCTGGGCAAAGATGCGGTAGTACATGGGTGCACAGGTGGGACGCACGTACATCTCCTTCTCCTGCACCTCCATCTCGTAGTGCCAGTTGAGGATTTTCTCGTAATCCTCCCTGCTTATGAGCTCGTTCATTATCTCCTTACCCCTGCCCGTGGGAACTATCATGAACATGTACCAGGCTATGGCGCCCAGCTTCTTAGCCAGCTCGTAAACCTTTGGAATCTCCTCCTGATTCCGCTTCGTAAAGGAGGAGTTGACTATGAAGGGGATGCCGTGCTTCCTGAAGAGCTTCGCGGCTCTTATAGCGCCCTCAAAGGCTCCTTTCTGGTTTCTGAAGCTGTCATGCACCTCCGCTGTTGAGCCGTCTATGCTTATGGAGACTATCCTGATGCCGCTCTCCTTGAGCCTCTCGCACACCTCATCGGTGACAAGGGTGCCGTTGGTTGCGAGAGCCATGCGCAGCCCCCGCTCGGTGCCGTGGCGAGCGATCTCAAAGATATCCCTGCGCAGCAGGGGCTCGCCGCCGCTTAACACAAGCACAGGCTTTGCGTAGCTCGCTATGTCGTCAATCACCGCCTTTGCCTGAGCTGTGCCCGGACCCTTCTCAGCCTTTGCCTCCGCCTCTGCTCTGCAGTGCACGCAGCGCAGGTTGCACCTCTGGGTAATCTCCCAGGCAATCCAGCGGGGCTCAAACCTCATTGCAATATCGCCGAGCCTTAGCGATGAAAAGCAAAGCTGAAGTTTTCGCCGTTAGGTTTATCTGATTTTGAGATGAGAATCCAGGGAAAGCTGAAGCGGGGCAGGTTCCTTCAGCGCCTGAACAGGTTCGCATGCCTTGTTGAGGTCAGCGGCAGAGCCGTGAGGGCTTACCTCCCCAATCCGGGCAGACTTCAGGAGCTCCTTGTAGAGGGCGCGGAGGTGCTGCTGCGCAATGGTGGCAAAAGAAGAAAGACTGCCTGCGACCTCATAGGGGTTAAGGCGGGAGAAACCTGGGTTAGTGTTGACTCCCGCGTGCCGAATGTGCTGTTTAAGGAGGCGATTAACTCTAACTCGCTGAAGGAGTTCGCAGGCTACCGCATAGTTCAGAAGGAGGTTAAGTTCGGGGAAAGCAGGCTGGACTTTCTGCTTGAGCCCCCCTGCTTAGTTGAGGTCAAGTCCTGCACCTTAGCTGAAAAGGGCATCGCAAGGTTTCCGGACGCACCCACCGCGAGGGGAAGGAGGCACCTGATGGAGCTGGTTGAAGCGAGGAGCCAGGGGTACCGATGCGCCGTGGTCTTCATAATCCAGCGCAGCGACGCCCTCGCCTTCGCGCCCAACGACGCCACAGACCGTGCCTTTGGCAAAACCCTCAGAAAAGCTGCCGGAAAAGGTGTTGAGGTACTCGCCTACCGCTGCCGCTTTAACGGCAGAGAAATCTGGATAGCTGGCAAAGTCAGGGTGATGCTCTGAAACTTCTTTTATTTGTATGGGGCTGATTGAGACTGTCTACATATAACTGCCATTGAAGATAATAAAAATTCGCCAAAATGTAACGCCGGGGGAGGGATTTGAACCCCCGAGCTCAAATGAGCACCAGATCTCGAGTCTGGCGCCTTTCCTGGCTAGGCTACCCCGGCACGGGCCTGCCGGGATTTGAACCCGGGCTAAGAGCTCCGGAGGCTCCTGTCCTGTCCTGGCTAGACCACAGGCCCTTAAGCACCGTCAACCCTAACCTTGTGCAATGGTGTGATAACCTTATTTCTCGTTATCACCCCGCAAATAGGTCATGCAGGAGCGGGACCGCCTCTCAAAGCTTCTTGCAGAGCAGGTGCGCAGCCTCAACAGGCACCTTGCTATTGAGCGTCTCAGCCTGAAGGAGTTGCTTGAGCAGCGCAGACCGGCGGTCATGCTGCGCGACGGTGTCAGGCACCACTTCAGGAGGTCTGAGCTTGAAATGCTCAGCAGGCTCCTGCCTGAGCGCATGCATCCTCGCCTGTACCTGCCCATATACATTGAGCTCTCCAGTGACAGGTTTGGAACAGGCACCGCCAGAATCTCCGGGAGGGCTGAATGCGAGGTGGTTGCAAGGCTGCTGGGCAGGAAGGTGGCAGGGGACGAGCTCTTCATATACCGCCCCGAGATTCAGCTCATCCGCAGGGAGCTCCCAACAACCACCCAGTACATGTTCACCACCTCACTGAATGAAGCGGAAGGGAGGTGAGGTTAATAGGAAATGCCCCACATACAGGTGGCTCTTGACCTGCTGAGCATTGAAGATGCCCTGACCATCGCTGAGGAGGCGGTGCGCGGCGGGGCTGACTGGCTGGAGGCGGGCACACCGCTTATAAAGAACCACGGCATGCTGGCAGTGAGGAAGCTGAAGGCACGGTTTCCGGGATGCACCATCGTAGCTGACATGAAGACCATTGACACCGGCGACCTGGAGGTGGAGATGGCTGCCAAAAACGGTGCGGATGTGGTTGCGGTGCTCGGCATGGCAGACGACCTCACGATAAAGAGGGCGGTGAACTCTGCCAGAGCCCACGGGGTGAGGGTGATGGCAGACCTGCTGGGAGTGGAGGACAGGCTTAGCAGGGCTGAGGAGCTTGAGGCGCTGGGGGTTGACTACCTGCTGCTGCACACCCCCAAAGACGTGCAGAAGGTTAGACTGCAGGGCGTTAATGCACTTGCAGAGGAGTTCAGAAGGCTGAGGGAAAGGGTGAGCCTTCCCTTGGTGGCTGCGGGCGGGATAACCGGAGAGACCCTGCCGGTGCTGAAGGATGCCGGAGTGGAGGTTTTTGTGGTGGGAAGTGCGATTGTTAAAGCCAAGGATGTTACAGCCACAACTAAGGAGCTGTGCAGGATAGCGGGCATAGCCACACCCCGCCAGAAAAGGCGCAGGCTGAGCGAGGAAGAGCTCTTGAAGGGTTTCCAGAGGCTTTCAACAGCCTGCATAAGCGATGCAATGAAGCGCTTCGGAGCTATGAAGGGTCTGAAGCCTGTTACCTCAGGTGTGAGGATTGCAGGCAGGGCATTTACGGTGCGCACCCTCGGCGGGGACTGGGGAAAGGTGGTTAAGGCGATTGACCTGGCAGAGAGGGGAAGCGTGATAGTGGTGGATGCCCAGGGCTCGGAGCTTGCGGTGTGGGGGGAGCTGGCGACGCTCAGCGCCATGCGCAGGGGTATAAGGGGTGTGGTTATAGATGGTGCCGTGAGGGATGCGGAGGAGATAGCCAGGCTGGGGTTTCCCGTGTGGGCAAGACATGTGGTGGCTAATGCCGGCGAACCCCACGGACATGGGGAGCTGCAGGTGAGCATAGCCTGCGGCGGTCAGAGGGTTGACCCTGGGGATGTGGTGGTGGCGGATTCTGCAGGTGTGGTGGTGGTGCCGAGGGAGAACGCAGAAGAAGTGCTGATGAAGGCGCTGGAGGTGGCGAAGAGGGAGGAGAGGTACAGGCAGGAGATACGCTCGGGAAGAACGATTTCCGAGATATTCGGGCTGTGAATCTTGGAACAGGAGGTTAGAGTTATATATCCGGTGAGGGCAAGTTATGCAGGGAGGAGAGCTCATGAGGGTATCTGAGCTTATTGAGCCGGATATTGAGAGAATGGTCGCTGAGAGGGATATGCATGGCATAGCCGGGATACTGCAGGGTGATGCTGATTTTATGGACAGGATACGGGCGATTTTTGCCCTTGCAAGAATGGGCAGCAGGGAGGCGGCGGTGCCGCTGATGCACGCGCTTGCCGATGCTGATGCTGATATCAGGAAGTGCGCATGCCTGGCGCTGAGCAGAGTGGGTGAGCGCATGGCGGTGGAGGTGCTGATAGAGGCGCTGAGGGATGCTGAGTGGAAGGTGGTGGCGTGTGCCGCCTATGCTCTGGGGAGGCTGGGGGATGAGAGGTGTGTGGTGCACCTGCTGAGGGTGCTGGAAACTGCAGAGGTGCCGGAGCTTAGAAGGGCTATCGTAAGGGCGCTGAGAAACTTCAGGGACACCAGGGTGGTGGAGGCGCTTGCCAGAGCGGTGGGTGATGAGGATGAGAAGGTCAGAGCGCTTGCGGTGTGCGTGCTGGGTGAGATGGGCGCCAGAAGCGCCGTGGAGGTGCTTATAAGGGCGCTGAACGATGAGAGTGCTGAGGTCAGGAGATGCGCAGCAATTGCACTGGGAGCGCTGGCAGACCGAAGGGCTGAGGGTCCGCTTATAAGAGCCATGTACGACAGGAATGAGAGGGTGAAGGAGGCGGCGATTCATGCTCTGGGAAGGCTGGGCAGGAGCGCCGTGGGACCGCTGCTTCACGCACTGAGAAGCAGGGACAGCGCCGTAAGGGAGAGGGCAGCTATTGCTCTGGTGGAGGCGGGACCTGAGGTGGTGGATAGCCTGATGCACGCCCTGGAGGCTGCGGACAGCACCACCAGAAGCTATGTTATATGGGTGCTGGGCGAGCTGAAGGCAAAGGCTGCACTGGAGAGTATTGCAGAGGCACTCGGGGATGAGAGCGCAGAGGTGAGACGTTCCGCGGCGGTTGCACTGGGAAAGCTGGGCGGCAGAAGGGCTGTGAGGGCGCTGCTGCAGGCTCTCCAGGATGAGGATGAGAGGGTGTGGAGGGCCGCTGTCAGGGCACTCGGAAGGTGCGGCGCGGGGGCGGTAAAGCCCCTGATGGAGCTGATGAAGAGCACGAAGCCAGAGGTGAGGAGGAGGTGCGTGGATGCGCTGTCCGAAATCGGCATGCCAGCGGTGGATAGCCTCGCCTATGCACTGAGCTTTGCTGACCCGGAGACGAGCAGGTACATCGTGAGAGCTCTCGGAAATATCGGAGACCCCAGGTGCACGGATGCGCTGATGCAGGTGCTGGAGGATGTGGACGATAGCCTGAGAGCTGAGGCTGCAAGGGCGCTGGGGAAAACCGGCGACAGAAGAGCCACCGCTGCACTGGTGAAGCTTCTGAGGGATGGCAGCACGGAGGTGCGTAAAAGTGCTGCGGAGGCGCTGGGGAAAATCCGAGACCCGAGAGCCGTGGGGCCGCTGCTGAAGATGATGGAGGATGAGCAGGTGAGGATGGAGGCACTTACGGCACTGCTAAGAATCGGCACGCCGGCGCTTGAGCAGGTGCTTAAGCTGAGGGAGGAGTATGAGGCTTGAGGTTATACCGCTGCCCTGCAGCAGAAGGGTGAGAAGGGGGGATGATGTGGCTGAGATTGTTGTGCAGGCTATGCGGAAGCAGGGGGTTGTGCCGGAGGATGGAGATGTGGTGGTGGTGAGTGAGAAGGTGGTGGCGAAGAGCGAGGGCAGAATGGTGAGGCTGGAGGAGGTGGTGCCGGGAAGGCGGGCGCTGGAGCTAGCGGAGGCGGGAGATAAGGACCCGAGGGTGGTGGAGCTGGTGCTGAGGGAGAGCGAGCGGGTGGTGGCTGCTGAGGATGGGGTGCTGATAGTGGAGACTAAGCACGGGTTCGTGTGCGCAAATGCGGGGGTGGACCTGAGCAACGTGGAGGAGGGGTTCGCAAAACTGCTGCCGGAGAAGCCTGATGAGAGCGCAAGGCGCATCAGAGAGAGACTGGAGGAGTGGACGGGCAGAAGGCTGGGGGTGATTGTCGCCGACTCCTGGGGCAGACCTTTCAGAGTCGGCAGCGTGGGCGTGGCTGTCGGATGCTCGGGTGTCATACCCGTGGCAGACCTGCGGGGAAGAAGGGACCTGTTCGGAAGGGAGCTGCGCACCACAGTGGTGGCGGTGGCTGACTGCATAGCGAGCGCAGCGGTGCTGGTGATGGGCGAGGCGGCTGAAGGCACGCCAGCGGCACTGGTGAGAGGGCTGAGGGTGATGGGCGAGGGCTCGGCGAGAGAGCTGCTGAGACGCAGGGAGGAGGACCTGTTCAGGAAGGGCTGAGCCAAGTTTTATCTCGTTAAGATGGGTTATTGGCTCCGGAGCGGGTGTGATCTAGTCTGGTCAGGATTGTGGCCTTCCAAGCCACCTGCCCGGGTTCAAATCCCGGCACCCGCATGCGCCCGTTTTGGATGTTAATGTGCTGCCGTATTTACGGAGGGTGTGTGATGAGTGAGTGGTACTTGGAGTTTGTGGATACCGGATATGAGCCTTCTGAGGGGGAGCTGGTGGCTGAGTTCTACATGGAGCCCAGCGGAGTGAGCCCGGAGGAGGCGGCAGGAAGAATTGCCAGCGAGAGCAGCATCGGCACGTGGACGACGCTCTGGAAGCTGCCGGATAAGGCTAAGGAGCTGATGGCTACCGCTTACGGAATTGAGAGAAGGGGTGAGGGGTATCTGGTGAGAATTGCATACCCGCTGGAGCTGTGGGAGGAGGGAAGCATCGTGCAGCTTATGAGCGGTATCGCAGGGAATATTTTCGGCATGAAGGCGGTGAGAAGTCTTAGACTGCTGGATTTTGAGATCCCGAGAGAGTACGCTGAGAGCTTCAGGGGACCTGGCTCCGGAGCCAGAGGGGTGAGGGAGTTCATGAGGGTCGGGAGCAGACCGCTAACAGCAACGGTGCCGAAACCGAAGATTGGATGGAGTGTGGAGGAGTACGCGGAAATCGCAGAGGAGCTGTGGATGGGTGGCATTGACCTGCTTAAGGATGATGAGAATTTTACTTCCCCGAGTTTTAACAGGTTTGAGAAAAGGGTTAAAAGGCTGTACAGGGTAATGGAGAAGGCTGAGAGAGAGACGGGAGATAAGAAGGAGTATCTGGTTAATATTACGGCGCCTTTTGAGGTGATGAAGAGAAGGGCTGAGCTGGTGGCAGAGCATGGAGGGAGGTACGTGATGATTGATATCGTGGTTGCGGGGTTCTCTGCTGTGCAGGGAATGAGAGAGGTGTGCGGAGAGCTGGAACTGGCGATTCATGCCCACAGAGCCATGCACGCGGCTTTTACCAGAAGCCAGAGGCACGGAATCAGCATGCTGGCTCTCGCGAAGTTTGCAAGAATGGCGGGCGTGGACCAGCTCCACACGGGCACGGCGATTGGTAAGCTGGAGTCTAAGGCGGAGGAGGTGAGGAGGATAAATGAGGCACTGCTCGGAAAGTGGCACCACTTTAAGCCTGTGCTGCCGGTGTCGTCGGGTGGACTGCACCCGGGACTGATTCCAGAGATTATAAGGCTTTTTGGAAGTGAGCTGGTGATTCAGGCAGGTGGCGGGGTGATGGGACATCCGCAGGGACCGAGAGCGGGAGCTAAGGCGCTGAGAGATGCTGTTGATGCCGCGATGGAGGGCAGGGAGCTGAGGGATAAGGCTGAGGAGAGCAGGGAGCTTGAAGCGGCTCTGCAGAAATGGGGAGACGTGAGGCCTGTTTAGAGGGGCTGCGTCCAAAAGGTTTATATCAGGCTATAGTTACTGGTAAGTATTATGGGGTAATTTGTGCTAATTTGGAGGTGATTTGTTGGAATGGAGAGAAATGATTGAAAAAAGGACCGCTAAAATTGCGATATTTGGTCTTGGCTATGTTGGTCTGCCTACTGCCATGGAATTTGTAAAAAAGGGATTCCATGTCGTTGGCGTAGATGTTAAAGCGGATGTTGTGAAAATGCTGAATTCTGGAAGGTGCCACATAAAAGAGATGAATATAGAGCCTACACTATTGAAAAGCATCAAAGATGGCAGATTTAAGGCTACTGTAGATGGATTAGAAGCTGCTAAAAAATGCGACGTGGCGATAATATGCGTTCCCACACCTGTAACTGAACAGAAAACTCCCGATCTAAAATATGTGATAAATGCTGCTACGACCATTTCTAAAGGACTGAAGAGAAATAAACTTGTTGTTCTGGAAAGCACCGTCTACCCAACGTGTACAGAAACTGAACTCAAGCCAGTTCTTGAAAGTTCAGGCTTAAGGGCAGGGGAGGATTTTGGTTTGGCATACGTGCCCGAACGCTATAATCCAGGTGAACAGGAGCATACGATTGATAAGGTTGTCAGGGTTGTGGGTGCAATAAATGAAGAGTGGTGCGAGATAACTGCAATGCTTTATAAAACCATCGTGAAAGATGTGTATAAAGTTAAAGACATCAGAACTGCAGAGGCTGCTAAAATTATTGAAAATGTTCAGAGAGATATAAACATAGCTCTGATGAATGAATTAGCTCTGATCTTTGAACGTCTAGGTGTTGATGTTTACGAGGTGATTGAAGCTGCTGCTACAAAGTGGAATTTCGTTAAATATTACCCAGGAGCTGGCGTGGGAGGGCACTGCCTGCCAGTTGACCCGTACTATCTAACCTTTAAGGCTCAGCAGCTGGGCTTCCACCCCAGGATTATTCTGGCTGGCAGAAGCGTTAACGATTCAATGCCACTTCATATGATCAATCTAACTGTAAAAGGGCTCAACAAAAATAAAAAACCGGTAAATGGTTCAAAAATAGTAATTTTAGGAGTATCATATAAAAAAAATACAGGCGACCTGAGGAATGCTCCAAGCGAAGTAATCATAAGAGAGCTTGTAAATATGAATGCCAGGGTATATGCATATGACCCCTTTGTAAATCCAAAGGAAATTTCCGATAGGGGGGCATATTACGCAGAACCCATGGAAATATTTAAAGATGCAGACTGTATAATGCTGGTTACCGATCATGAAGTATTTAAGAGCATAAATCTTAAAGATATAAGAGAAATCACAAACAACAAATGCATAATAGTGGATGGCAGGGGATTTTTTAATAAGAATAATGTTGTATCTGCAGGATTTGAATATTTAGGGGTTGGTAGGGGTGAGTAAAGTACTTGTAACAGGAGGTGCTGGATTCATAGGTTCAAATATTGTAAAAACGCTTATACACCGTGGATATGAGGTAATCGCATATGATAACCTTATCACCGGTAAGATAGATAATATTGTGGAGTTGTATGGAAAGGATATGTTTCGTTTC
>JALSIP010000080.1 GCA_026989875.1 archaeon | reverse complement strand
CTGCTCAGGAGTTTCAATGTGCCCGAAGAGCATGGTGGCTGTGCTTGGAATTCCCATGGAGTGGGCGGTGCGCATGACCTCAAGCCACTCTCTGGCGCCTGCTTTTCCGGGACAGAGCTCAGAGCGGAGGGAGTCGTCCAGTATCTCCGCACCGCCGCCGGGAAGGCTCTGCAGACCTGCCTCGCGGAGCCTCTCAAGAACCTCACGCACACTCATTCTGAAGTTTTTTGAAAAAAATGCAATCTCCGTTGCGGTGAATGCCTTTAAGTGCACCTCTGGAAATCGCTCTCTGAGCATGCGCAGCATCTCCTCATAGTACTCAAAGGGCACCTCGGGGTTGTGTCCGCCAACGATGTGGAGCTCGGTGGCGCCCCTTCTGACCGCCTCTGCAGCTTTTTCAAGCACCTCTTCAAGGCTGAGCAGGTAGCCTCTGTCGCTTCCCGGCGTTGCGTGGAAGGCGCAGAAGGCGCAGCGGGCGGTGCAGATGTTGGTGTAGTTTATCTGCCTGTTGATGACAAACCCCACCTCGTCGCCGCACTGCTTCTGCCTGAGCATGTCTGAAGCCATACCGAGAGCGTGCACGTGCTCACTCCTCATGAGCAGGCAGGCATCCCTCTCCGGAAGCGCCTCTCCGCGCATCACATCCTCCAGCATGCAGAAAATCTCCTTAACATCCAGCTCCTGCTCAGCCATCCTGCAATCTCACCAAGCTTAACGCTTGCAGCAAAACTTGCTTCCTCTGATGCGGGTGCTGTCAGCTTAAGATACTTTCACCCGCGGCGTGCTACTTGCTGGCTGGAAGTATAAGCTGTACTCATGCTGCGCAGGTGCAGGCATGCGCTTAAACAAGAAATTCTCAGAGAAAGCCTCAGCCCTCCAGTTAAGCTGGCAGCACCCGGATGTGTGTCAACCTGAAAGGCTGCCTGGTGCACAACATTATAATTTGTAAATGGTAAAGGTTATGGGGTGAGGTGACTCCAGAAATCTGGAAAGGAGGCGAGATTTATACCCGTAGAGCCTTCGGTGGTGCTGGTGTTCCTGGCAGGTGTGGTGAGTGTTGCCACCCCCTGCATTCTTCCCCTCCTTCCGCCGCTGCTTGCCGGAAGCGTGGGAAGCAGACTGAGACCCCTTGCGATAGTTGCCGGGATGGCGCTGACCTTCAGCCTGATGGGCGGAGTGTTCTCAGCCATCGGCGTGGCTGCGAGCTTCTTGGGCGAGCTCATGCGCTACTTTGCCATAGTTTTCATGCTGGGTTTCGGAGCGGTGATGGTGGACGACTGGCTGAACAGCCTGTACGTGAGGTACACCTCTGCCCTTTCATCCTCCGTCTCAGCCAGAATGCCGGGCAGAATGCACAACAGCTCCCTGATAGGAGCCTTCCTGCTGGGCATGTCCCTGGGTATAGTCTGGATACCCTGCGTTGGACCCGTGCTCGGTGCGGTGCTTTCCTACGTAGCCATGGGCGGCAACGTGGCAAAGGGCACCTTTCTGCTGCTGGTGTATGCGCTGGGCATGAGCGTGCCCATGCTCACCATAGCCTACGGCAGCAAGCACTTCGGCACCAGAATGGAGTGGGTCAGAAGAAACTCGGAGAGAATCAGAAAATTTGCAGGATGGGTAATAATCCTCACCGCCCTCGCAATTCTTGCAGGACTGGACAAGTACGCTCAGGCAAAACTTCTGCCTTACTTCCCTGCACTCATATAGGGTGATGTCCGTGGGAAAGAAAAGGAAAAAAAGGAGAAAAGCTCAGAAGACTGAGAAAAGCAGGCAGAGCTCACGTCTTCCGGTGATTGCCGCCGCAGGCGTGCTTTTAGCTGCACTTCTGGGTTACATGCTTCTGCAGAAGGGTGGCGGGAATGAGGTGGATGCCGGCGGGGAGATATTCATCACCCCGGCGGAGTACGACTTCGGTGAGGTGAGCGTTTCCGGTGGCGAGGTGAGTGCCGACCTGCGGCTCAGGAACATCGGCAATAAGCCCTTGGTGCTCAGCTACATTGATTCCTCCTGCGCCTGCACCACCGCCTCGGTGATTTACAGGGGAAAAGAGGGTCCCAGGTTCACGATGAGC
>JALSIP010000079.1 GCA_026989875.1 archaeon | reverse complement strand
CCCAGCCTCATCCACCCCCGCTATGAGCATATTCAAGCCTCACAGTATAAAAACAGCGCAGGCTATGACCGTGGTCCACTCACCCTTCCGCTCAACCACCGCACTCTGGGTCACGTTGAAGGTCTTCACGATTTTGTCGCTGAGCCTGAAGATGTCCCTGCGCTCATCGTAGTCCCGGTCTATGTCAAAGTCTATGCCGAGGGTGGTGGCGAGCATGCTTGCTGCCAGGTCTTCTGCATACTCGCCTGCCTCCTTCTCGCTCTCTCCAAAGCTGTGGTGCTCGCTGAGGTAACCGTAGAGGTTGCTGTCCTTGGGCACCGCACACCCTATGGAGGCGGTTATCAGCCTGTGGGGCTCGTTGCTGGAGTTCTCGCTCAGCACGCAGAAGACAATCTCCCCGGGAGACAGCTCAGCCAGCCCCTCCTCCCTGGAAACTATCTCGCAGTTCGGCGGGAGTATGCTTGACACCCTGACCAGGTTGAACTTCTCTATGCCCGCGCTTCTCAGCGCCATCTCAAAGGATGCAAGCTTCTCCCTGTGTCTGCCAACACCTCTTGTAAAAAATACCCTGCGGGGAATCAGGCGCATGGTGTGCGCCCGATTTTCTAACGTGTGCAGATTATACTACACCCTGATTCTCTGAATTCTCCCGCCGTTCTGCACAACCAGCTCAAGCTCTCCGCTTCTCAGCCTCCTGGTTTTAACGCTGTAACCTGAGAACACCCCCACCACGTCCCCGAGCTTCGGAGGATAGGTGTCAAGCTCGGGCTCACGGTACAGCTTCGGGTCCCTCGGTCCCTCCATATCGCATCACCACAACCTACTAAACCTTCGCCCATTTATAAATGTTGCCCACGACGATTGACGGTGCACTTCAGGGAGCCCGTAGCATGCGTATGAGGCTAAAGCACCTCTTCCAGCGCTTCCAAGAACCTGCGGTTCTGCTCTTCTGTGCCCACGCTCACCCTCACGTACCTGCTGTCCAGCCCGAAGCTGCTGCATCCCCTCACGATGACCCCTCTCCTCAGAAGCGCCTCCGGCAAGTCAGGCCTCTCGCCGCGGAAGAGCACAAAATTCGCATGGGACTCAAACACCTTCATGCCCAGCCTCCTGAGGCTATCTGACAGCAGCTTCCTGCCCTCCCTGACCAGCTCAACGCTGCGCCTCAGAAACTCTTCATCCTGAAGCGCTGCCAGCGCCGCCTCCTGGGCTAACAGGTTGAGGCTGAAGGGCTGCCTGAGCCTCGCCAGGTAGCCTATGAGCTCCTCACTGGCAAGACAGTAGCCAGCCCTCACCCCGGCAAGCCCGAAGGCTTTTGAAAAGGTCCTAACCACAATCAGGCTGTCGTGATGCCTCACCAGCGGTGCAAAGCTTTTTCCGGAGAACTCCACGTAAGCCTCGTCAACAACCACCGCCACCTCACGCTCAAGCACCTCCTTCAGGATGCTCTCCGGGAGGAGGTTGCCCGTGGGGTTGTTGGGCGAGCACAGGAAGAGCAGCTTTGCCCGTGAGGCTGCGTCTATGAGGGCTTCGCTGAAGGAGTATCTGTGCTCCTCTTCAACCAGCGGAACTTCAAGGCATTCCGAGCCCTGCATGGTTATGAGGATGCGGTAGTAGGAGAAGGTGGGCGGTGAGATTGCTGCTATGTCTCCCGGTGCGAGAAATGCCTTTGCGCACTGCTCCAGCAGGTCATCACTGCCGTTGCCCACGAGAATGCACTCTGGCGGCAGGTTCACGTAGCGTGAGATCGCCTCCCTCAGCCTTTCAGCAAGCGGCTCGGGGTAGCGGTTCATCCTCTCCGCGGCTCTGCGCACAGCCTCAACCGCAAGAGGTGGCGCTCCTAAGGGGTTTTCGTTGGATGCAAGCTTTACAATCCTTTCCTCAGGTATGCCGTGCTCTCCAGCAACCTCCGTGGGACTCCTTCCGGGAACATACCCGGGTACACGCCTTACCTCCTCCCTAAGCAGTCTGTCAATCATTCCAGCCCCTCCAGCATAATGCCCAGTCTGCGGCAAACCTCGTCTATCTGCTCTCGGGTTATTATCAGCGGGGGTGCGAAGCGAAGCACCCTGCCGTGCACGCAGT
>JALSIP010000078.1 GCA_026989875.1 archaeon | reverse complement strand
TAAACCCAGCCCGCGGCAACCGGGAGAAGAGCAGAGCCAGCATTTGAGAGAGTATTAGAAAGCCCCACCGCCGTGCCGGCGGCGCCGCTGCCCGCGATATCCACATTCCTCAGCATGGGCATAAGCGCCCTGGAAGCCATAACCACACCCGCCACACCCAGCATCACCGCCATCCCGCTATCCAGAAAGGCAACACCCAGCAATCCCGCTCCAGCCGCCAGCAGCAGCACCCTCACAACACCCCGCATGCTCCACCTGTCAGCCAGATATCCAGCACCCACGCCACCTGCCGCACCCGCCAGAGTCGCCACCGCAAGCATGTACCCCAGCTCCACCCTGCTAAGCCCCCGCACTTCTGTAAGAAAAACATACAGGTACTCGTTCATCAAACCCGCCGCGCCGCCCGCAAGGAACGCCACACCCAGCACCCAGAAGGTCAGAGCCGTAAAACCCTCCCCCTCCCTGCGCACATCCCTCTGCATAGCGAGCGAATCCCCCAGCATGAGCAGAGCCACCGCCGCAGACACGCCGTACATACCCGCCGCCAGCAGCAGCACCTCCCTGTTTGCCAGAGGCAGCGCCGCATACGCCGCATAGCCTGCCGCCGAACCTAAGGTGCCGGCGGTGAAATAAACACCCAGCCAGGTGTTCCGTCTGCCCCGCCCGGCGGCACAGGCAACATTCACCTGCATGCACAGCCACAGCATTCCAGAGAGAAAACCGTGAACTCCGCTGAGCACCAGCGCCTGCACAGGCACAGAGGCAAAGGCATAGCCAGCAGCCACCGCAGCAACAGGCACGAGCCCGAATCTCACCACATCGCCCGTAAAGCCCTGCCGCCTGTCAGCCGCAACCCCTGCAAGAGTGGCTGAGAGGGCACGGGATAGCATGAAGCCTGCGGTGAGCGCCGCCACCTCCACCGCACTCGCGCCCATCTCAGCCCTCATGCGCAGCGCAAGCGCGGGTTTGAGGAGATAAAAAGCCATGCTCGCCGTGAACGCCACCAGCGTAGCAGCCAGAAGAAATCCTGCCCTGCGCATTCGTGAATCACCATCAATTATTTATCACGTATTAATCATGCTTTTATAATACTCTTCTAATGTGATTGTTAGTGGTTATTAGTGTGGAGGTAAAGGTTTGCTCCCCGTGAGCATCTCGGGCAGGGCAGAGGTGGGGAACAGCACGGAAGAGGGATGGCATGAAAGCTGAGCGTCACTGCGGTCGCTATGCAATTATCGCCTTTCTGATAAGCAGCGGTATTATCTTCAACCTGCTGTACTGGCGATTTGAGCGCCTTCAGCATGGCATGGGGCTATACGAGCACTTCATGATGAGTCCCGTAGCAGGCACGCTGACCATCCTCCTCATCCCCCTGATGTGCATCTCTGGCTACTACATGCTGAAAGAGCTCAGGCTCAGGATAAAGCTTGAAGAGGCAAATCGCGAGCTCACCGAGATGTACCAGGAGCTCAAAAGCGTTGACGAAATGCGCAACAGCATAATAAGCAATGTCAGCCACGAGCTCAAAACCCCCGTTACCATAGCGCTTAATGCGTGTGAGCTTGCCCTTGAGGAGAACGACCCCGAAAGCCTGCGTGAATTCCTCGCAATGATACGTGAAGCTCTGCACAGGCTCAACATGAACATAGACACCCTGCTGGAGTATGCAAAGATTCAGAGCGGAGACCTGAAGCTGAGATTTGAGCCTGTAAACCTGCCACCCGTAATCCAGAAGGTAGCCAAAGAGTTCAGACCCATGGTGATGAAGAAGAAGCTGGAAATTCACACCGAAATGCCGCATGTAATGCCGCTTGTTCGCGGCAGCAGGGAGCACATAAAACTTGTGCTCAGGAATCTGATAGGAAATGCGATAAAATTCAACTTTGAAGGCGGGAGCATTGTCATAAGCGTGAAGGAGCATGGCAACTTCGTTGAGATATGCGTCTCGGACACAGGCATCGGGATACCGCCGGAAAAGCTTGACAGAATATTTGAGAGATTCTATCAAGTTGACTCTTCCTCAACCCGCAGGCACGGTGGAATAGGGCTGGGGCTGGCAATCGTAAAAGACGTGGTGCAAGCCCACGGCGGAGAAATAAGCGTTGAGTCAGAGCCTGGGAAAGGCTCAAGATTCTGCTTCACCCTGCCGGTATGGAGGGAGGACGGTGGCGAGGCTTCTGCTGGTTGACGACGAGCCGCAGATCAGGATGCTCACCAGAGCCATGCTGGAGAAAGCAGGACACAGCGTGGAAGTTGCGGAGAGCGGTGAGGAGGCGCTGCGCAAGCTCAGGGAAAAGGGCGCCGACCTGGTGATTCTGGACATAGCGATGCCTGAGATGAGCGGCTGGGAGGTTTGCCGGGCTATTAAAAGCGATCCCGCCACTAAGCACATTCCGGTGCTGATGTTCACCGTCATGACCAGAGACGAGGACGTTAGCAGAAGCTTTGAGTCCGGCGCCGACGCCCACCTGAAAAAGCCCTTCACCATGCGTGAGCTCCTTGAGGCTGTGGAGACTCTGCTGAGGCGTTCTGGTAGGTAGCGTATGCACCTCGGCTGACAAGCAGGTTTATATTGGGGGAGGTAAAGAGCATCCTGCATGGATGAAATCCTGAGCAGGGTGAACTTCAGGGTGAAGCTCGCCGGAGAGGAGCTTGCAATTGCGGTTGTGCAGGACCACAGAACCAGGGAGGTGCTCATGGTGGCGTTCATGAACCGTGAGGCTCTGGCTGAGACGCTGCGAACCCGCAGGATGACCTACTACAGCACCTCCCGCAGGAGGCTGTGGGTCAAGGGGGAAACCTCCGGCAACCACCAGTTCGTTAAGGAAGTTCGCTTAGACTGCGACGGGGATGCACTGCTGTTTGAGGTTGAGCAGGTGGGCGTGGCTTGCCATACAGGCAGGAGAAGCTGCTTCTACAGGCAGCTCGCCGGGGGAAATATAAGGAGTGGAAACTCATGATTCTGGTACCGGATACCTCGGTTATCGTGGATGGAAGAATAACCAGACTGGTGCAGGAGCGCTCTGGTGTAAGGGTTGTTGTGCCTGAGGCTGTGGTGGCTGAGCTGGAGCACCAGGCGAACCAGGGCAGGGAGAGCGGATACCGCGGTCTGGAGGAGCTCATAACCCTGCGGCAGCTCCACAGGGAGGGCATGATTGAGCTTGAGTTCCACGGCACCAGGCCAAGAGGGGACGAGCTCCTGGCGATAGACGACATAATCAGGAGAACCGCCGCGGAGCTGGGCGGCACGCTGGTCACCAGCGACAGGATACAGGCGATGGTGGCTGAGGCAAAGGGCATAGAGGTGCTCTACCTGAGCAAGAAGGAGAGCAGGAGGATGCCCCGCATCCTGGAGTACTTTGACGAGCACACCATGTCAGTGCACCTGCGTGAGCGTGTGCCGCCCATGGCAAAGAAGGGGAAGCCAGGAGAGATGAAGCTGGTGCCGCTGGGCACCGAGCCCATGCGGGAGGAGGAGCTCCAGCAGCTCGCCAAGGAGATCGTGGAGTTCGCAAGGATGGACAGGGAATCCTTCATAGAGATTGAGCGCAGAGGTGCGACTGTGGTGCAGATGCGCGAGGTGCGAATAGCCATAGCCAAACCGCCCTTCAGCGACGCCTTTGAGATTACCGCAGTAAGGGCGATTGCCAAGGTCACCTTAGATGACTACAGGCTGAGCGACAGGCTGATAGAGCGGCTCAGGAGCAGCGCCGAGGGCATACTGGTGGCAGGCCCTCCTGGAGCCGGCAAGAGCACCTTCTCACAGGCGCTGGCAGAATTCTACGCCTCCCTGGGCAAGATCGTCAAGACCATGGAATCTCCCAGAGATCTGCAGGTGGGACAGGAAATCAGCCAGTACGCACCACTTGAGGGCGATATGGAAAAAACTGCCGACATACTGCTTCTCGTCCGTCCTGACAGGACGATATACGATGAGGTGCGCAAAACTAAGGACTTCAGAATCTTTGCCGACATGCGCTTAGCCGGCGTGGGGATGGTGGGTGTGGTGCATGCCACCAAGGCGATAGACGCGCTTCAGCGGCTCATAGGCAGGGTGGAGCTGGGCATGATACCGCAGATTGTTGACACCGTGATATTCATCAAGGACGGCAGGGTTGAGAAGGTTTACAGGATAGACTTCAGCGTCAAGGTGCCCCACGGCATGGCAGAGGCTGACCTGGCGAGACCGGTGATAGAGGTGAGAGACTTTGAGAGCGGTGAGGTGGAGTATGAAATCTACACCTTCGGGGATGAGACGGTGGTGATGCCGATAAGGGAGGAAGCACCCAGGAGCGCTGCCTCAAAGCTCGCCGAAGAGGCGGTGCTCAGGGAGGTGCGAAGGCGCCTCCCGGGCTCTGCGAAGGTGAGCGTGAAGGTTGACGGCAACAGAGCGGTGGTGCAGGTGGACGAGAGGCACCTGCCGGCACTGATAGGCAGGAAGGGCAGGAGAATTGCCAGGCTTGAGAAGAAGCTGGGGCTGCGCATAGATGTGCGCACCCTCGCCTCGCCTGAGGCTCCCGGGGGAGAGAGGCTTGACGTGGAGGTGCGGGAGACCAAGCAGTACCTGCACCTGGTGCTGGGCAGGGAGCACGCGGGCAGGATGGTGAAGTTCTATGCGGGTGATGAGTACCTCTTCGTAGCCACCATCGGCAGGAAGGGCGAGGTGAAGCTCGCGAAGAACACCGAGATTGCGGAAACCCTGCTCAGGCACATAGAGGCTGGAGAGAAGCTGACCGCGGTGGCGGTGGAGTGATTCACAGGCAGGCGGTGCTTGACTACAGGTATATGCTGAACCGAGGATACAGCAGAAGCGTTGCCCTCAGGGCTGTTACCGAGAGGTACGCCCTCAGGGCTGAGCAGAGGAACCTGCTGCTGAGGTGTGTGTTCTCAGACAGAGAATGCAGAAGGCGCAGCAGGCTTGTGGTGGGAAGGGAGGAGATAGCAGGGGAGAGACTGCTGATTGACGGCTACAACCTGCTCATAACCGTGGAGACCTGGAAGCTGGGCATGCCGGTGATGAGGTGCGACGACGGGTTCGTGAGAGACTTCAGGGGCGTCTATGGCAGGCACAGGGCTCTGCCATGCCTGACCCGCTCGGCGGTTGATAGCATACTCGCCACCCTCAGAAGACTTGAGCCGGAGAGCGTGCTGATGGTGTTTGACAGCATGGTGAGCAGGAGCGGCGAGCTGTGCGGGATGATAAACAGCCGTGAGCACGGGCTCTGGCTGAGGGCAGAGACAGCACGCTCCCCGGATGCGGTGCTGCGCTCTGAGCAGGGGGTGGTTTGCACTGGAGATACGGCAGTAATAGACAGGTGCAGCGCAGTCTTTGACTTAGCAGGCGAGGTTGTGCCCCGCGCATACCCGCTGCGCATGCCCGTGGCGTAAAGATTTATATTAGCAGGGGGGCAGGATAGATAGAGGAGATGAGATGAGCAGGCAGGTAAGGGTGAAGGTGACCGGCAGAATACCCGAAGACACGGTAATAGTTGAGGGGCTGCCAGGGGTTGGTCTCGTGGGCGGCATAGCAGCAAGCTACATGATTCACCAGCTTGAAATGGAGCTTGCCGGCTACGTTGAGTCGCCGCACCTGCCCCCGGTGGCGATGCTGCAGCAGGGCATTGCCAGGCACCCCTTCAGGATATACACCAGGAGCAGGCTCACAGTGCTCTACAGCGAGGTGCCGGTGGCGCCTGCCTACGTGCACGAGCTCAGCAAAGGAATAGCGGAGTGGGCGCACAGCGTGGGCGCAGGGCAGGTTATCACCCTCGCCGGCATCCCCTCACCCATGCGAGAGCCTGCCGTGTACGGCGCCGCCGCCACCCCGGAAATGGTGGAGTACCTCAGGGAGAACAGCGTCAGCGTGATGGAGGAGGGTGTGGTGAGCGGCATGCCAGGGCAGGTGCTGCTGGACTGCGCCTCCCTTGGAATCCCCGCCTTCTGTCTGCTCGCCCAGACCCCCGGGATGAACCCTGACCCTGCAGGTGCAGCGGAGCTGATAAAGGTGCTGAACAGGCTGCACGGGCTGAGCATAGACGTTGAGCCGCTGCTGAAGGAAGCCAAGGAAATTGAGGCAAAGATGGAGGAGCTGGCAAAGCAGACCAGGAAGATGAAGCAGCAGGAGACGCTGCCCATGTTCTACTGAGGAGGTGGCTGCATGAAGGTTTACGGCATCACCGGAATCTCAAGAAAGGTTATAGACGAGCTGGTTGAGCACGGTATAAAGAGTGTTGAGCTCAGAAGCTCTCAGAATGTCCTTGCCGCCTCCAGGGCACGGGAGGGCGACCTGGTGTTTCTCACGCCAAGAAGCCAGGACGAGCTGGTGCCGGGCGCTGAAGGTGTGCTTGCCAGAATCCTGGAGAAGAACGTGAGCCTGCACCGCACCGCCTTCAGCGAGGATGCCGAGGAGCGGGAGATGCTGGTGGCGAGGCTGAAGCTCAGCCTGGTCAACATCTGCAGGGCGGCGGATTACGAGAGGACTGGCAGCTGCGAGGTTGTGTTCAGCTTCAGAGCGAGAGCTTTTGAGTGCTGGTGAGAGGTGATTGATTGAGACCGGAGCCTGATGAGGATGAAGAGGCTGCATTGCGGAGGCTGAGGCTGCCCAGGGAGGGCGAGGTGCTCGGCGTGGTTGAGCAGATGTTCGGCGGCTCGCGCATGCTTGTGCGCTGCAAGGACAACAAGCTGCGCATGGTGCGCATCCCCGGCAAAATAAGGCGCAGGGTGTGGATTAAGGTGGGGGACGTGGTTATAGTTAAGCCCTGGGAGGTGCAGGGGGACAAGAAGGGTGACGTGGTCTGGCGCTACACCAAGCCCCAGGTGGACAGGCTGATCAGCATGGGGCTGCTGTGAATGGAGGAGAAGCTCAGGAAGCTTGAGGCTGAGATTGACCGGCTGAAACGCAGGGTGAGAGGGGCGGAGGAGCTGAAGGTAGCCAGCTACGTGCTTGACCGGCAGACACTGCTCTCCCTCTACAGGTTAGCCAACCGTGGCTACATTGAGGTGATGCACGGCGCAATAAAGATGGGCAAGGAGTCCTGCGTCTTTCTGGCGGAGAGCAGAGGCGGCAGAAGAGTGGCGGTGAAGATTCACCGCATCGCCACCGCCGAGTTCAGGGCGATAACAGACTACATCACCGGAGACCCCAGGTTCAGGAGCTTCAGAAGGACCAGGCGGGGGATAGTGCTCACCTGGGTGAGGAAGGAGTACAGGAACCTTGAGGTTGCCCACGCTGCAGGCGTTGCGGTGCCGGAGCCCTTAGCTTTCCTGAACAACGTCATAGTCATGGAGCTGATTGAGGATGAGGGCAGACCCGCGCCCATGCTGCGGGATGCGGAGCTGGAGTCGCCGGAGGAGTTCTTCAGCGCCCTGGTGGAGGAGGTTAGAAAGCTCTACAGGGCAGGGCTGATTCATGCTGACCTGAGCGAGTACAACGTGCTGGTGAGGCAGCAGATGCCAGTGCTCATAGACCTCTCCTCGGCAGTGCTTCTGGAGCACCCACGCGCGGAAGAGTTCCTGAGGAGGGACGTGCACAACCTCACAAGATATTTCAGTAGGTACTTTCCGCTGGAGTATGAAGCGGTGTACCGCAGCATAGCAGGTGATGGCAGTGGAGTACCTGAGAATTCCCAGAGAGAGAGTGGGGGTGCTCATCGGCAGGAAGGGCGAGGTGAAGCGCAGGATTGAGAGGGAGCTCGGGGTAAAGCTGGAGATAGACAGCGAGGGTCTGGTGAGGATAACCCCCTCTGAGGATAACCCCCTCTCAGCCTGGATAGCCAAGGACATAGTGCGCGCCATAGCCAGGGGTATAAACCCCGAGAAGGCGATGCGTCTTGTGGATGAAGAGAACGTGCTTGAGGTCATTGACCTGAGCGAGTACCTGAGCACCCCCAGGGCGATAACCCGGCAGAAGGCGAGAATCATAGGCAGCAGGGGAAAGACCAGGAGGTACATTGAGAGCACCACCGGGGTCACCATGAGCGTGTACGGGAAGAGCGTGGCAATCCTCGGCGGCTACGAGGAGGTGGCTGCCGCAAGGGAGGCGGTGCTCATGCTCATCCGCGGCAGACCCCACAGCGCCGTTTACCGCTACTTAGACGCAAAGGCGAGAGAGCTCAAGGAGAAGTGGGCAACCACCCTCTGGAAGAAGCCATGGTAGTGTACGAGTTTGACCCCTGGCGCTCGGAGCTGTGCACCTGCGGCAGAAAGTACTCCCTCAACCCCTACACCGGCTGCGCCCACGCATGCATCTACTGCTACATCACCAGCTACATCCCCAGAGCCTTCAGCCCGCGCCTCAAGAAGGGGCTGCTGAAGAGGCTGAGGACAGAGCTCCCGAAGCTCAGCAGAAGCATACCCGTGACCATAGCCAACTCCTCAGACCCCTACCAGCCCTTAGAGAGGGAGCACAGGCAAACCCTCGCCTGCCTGAAACTTCTGCGGGAGTTTAAAGTTATGCTGGTGACCAAGGGCGACCTGGTGCAGAGGGATGCCCACCTCATCGCGGGCATGCAGGCGGCGGTGGCGATAACCATAACCACCTTAGACGCGGACACGGCGGCAAAGCTTGAGCCTAAGGCGCCTTCCCCCGAGCGCAGGCTCAGGGCGCTGCAGGTGCTGGCTGAGCACGGCATCCCCACCATCTGCAGAATTGACCCGGTCATACCCGGGATAAACGACGACTTCAGGGAGCTGGTGAGGGAGGTGGCATGCGCGGGGGTGAGGCATGTTACAGCCTCAACCTTCAAGCCCCGCCCCGACTCCTGGCAGAGGCTGTGCAGGGTGTTTCCAGAGCAGGCGGAGAGGCTGAGGGAGCTGTACTTCACCCGCGGCGAGAGAGTGCAGAACTCACGCTACCTGCCCGCTGAGCTGAGGAGGAGGCTGATGCTTGAGCTCAGGCGGGAGTGCATGAACAGGGGGATGAGCTTCGGGGCATGCAGGGAGGGGCTCGCCATGAGCATGCGGAGCTGCGACGGCATGCACCTCATCCGAGCAGGTGGAGCACGCCCAGGGAGCTGAGGGTCACCACCACCCCTGCAATCGCAACCCCCGCGGAGATTGCGGGAAAGGCGTAGCGGAAGGGTATCCCAAAGACATAGGCTATAGCCGTGCCCGTCCAGGCTCCGGTAACAGGAAGGGGGACGGCAACGAAGGGCACTATTCCGAGGGCGCCGTACTTCTCCACACTTTCGCCGCCCTTCCTCCTGGTTCTTGCAAAAAGCCAGGTGAAAAATCTGTCAAACAGGCTGAAGCGTCTGAGCATGCGCTCCACCCTGCCGAGGAACAGCAGAAGAAAGGGCACGGGCAGCAGGTTGCCCGCCACCCCGAGCAGGTAGCTCTTCACAGGCGACATGCCATAGCTCAGGGCAAGGGGTATTGCACCCCTGAGCTCCGAGAAGGGCAGCGCCGCAACTAAGAGAACCACCAGCTCCTGCGGAACCTGCATCAGGTGCCCATCTCCCAGCTGCTCAGGTACTTCCTCTGCTCCTCGGTCAGAGTGTCTATGCTCACGCCCATGCTCTGCAGCTTGAGCCTCGCCACCTGCTCGTCTATCTCCTTGGGCACAGGATAAACGCCCGGCTCAAGCTTCTCGCCTTCCCTGACTATGTACTCGGCGCACAGCGCCTGGTTGGCAAAGCTCATGTCCATCACGCTTGCCGGGTGCCCCTCAGCCGCAGCCAGGTTTATCAGCCTGCCCTCGCCGAGCAGGTAGAGCCTGCGCCCGTCCTCCAGCAGGTACTCGTCCACGTGCTCCCTTATCCTGCGCCTGCTCTTCGCAAGCCTCTCAAGAGCGGGAATCTCAATCTCCACGTTGAAGTGCCCCGAGTTTGCCAGGATGGCGCCGTCCTTCATCACCCTGAAGTGCTCCTCCCGTATCACGTTTATGTCTCCTGTGACGGTCACAAAGATGTCCCCCACCTTCGCAGCCTCGCTCATGGGCATAACCCTGTAGCCGTCCATCACCGCCTCAAGCGCCCTTAGCGGGTCTGTCTCGGTCACAATCACGTTGGCTCCCATGCCCTTCGCCCGCATCGCCACGCCCCTGCCGCACCAGCCGTAGCCAGCCACAACGAAGTTCCTGCCAGCAATCAGCACGTTCGTGGCTCTCAGTATGCCGTCTATGGTGCTCTGCCCGGTGCCGTAGCGGTTGTCAAACATGTGCTTGGTGCTGGCGTCGTTCACCGAGATTATGGGATACCTCAGCACGCCCTGCTCCGCCATGCTCCTGAACCTTATCACACCCGTGGTGGTCTCCTCAGTGCCCCCCACCACCACCTCAAGCAGCTCCTGCCTCTCCTTGTGTATGGTTGACACCAGGTCGCCGCCGTCGTCAAGGGTTACCTGGGGGCGGTTGTCAAGCGCCGCATGCAGATGCTCGTAGTAGGTCTGCTTGTCCTCGCCGCGAACCGCAAAAACAGGTATGCCGTGCTCCTTCACCAGGCATGCGGCAACGTCATCCTGGGTGCTCAGCGGGTTTGAGGCGCAGAGGGCAAGCTCTGCACCCCCAGCCTTGAGGGTGAGCATCAGGTTTGCAGTCTCGGTGGTCACGTGCAGGCAGGCGGAGATTCTCACGCCCTCTAAGGGCTTCTCCTTCTCAAACCTCTCCCTTATAAGCCCGAGCACGGGCATCTGCCTCTCAGCCCACTCAATCCTCAGCCTACCCTTCTCAGCCAGCGAAAGGTCCTTGACATCATACCTCACAGCACTCACCTCACTCACATCATAATATCATCATATATAAATCTGCCGTGTCTATATTCACTTTCTGCTCCCGGGATATAAAAGGTTGCTCCTGTAGCTGTCATCAGCCTCTATGAGTCCGTGCTCCAAGAAGAGGTCCCGCACCTCAGCCACCCTCCTCCGGCTCATGCGCCTCCACTCCCGCTCACGCTCTCCGGCATCCACCTCCACGTAGCGCAGCCCCTCAACAAAGCTCCTCCTCACAGCCCAGGCATCCCTGCCCTCAAGCACCTCCGCAAGCTTTGAGTAGTGCTCCTGCATGAGCTTGGCGAACTCCAGCGCCTCTGAAGCGAGCTCCAGGCTGCTCCTCTCAGCCTCGCACACACCTATGCCGGGACATGAGGCGTGCTGATGCAGCTTCAGCCGCATCTCCCTCAGGTCAAAGGTGACGTAGTAGGGGTAGAGCCTGCAGGTCAGCGGCTTTGCCTCGTGCACCACGCACTCCCTGCTCAGGGGGTTGAAGAACACGCATGCACCCCCCGAGCTCCTGAGCACGTAGTACTCCACAAAGTAACCTGAGCCGAAACTTCTGGCAGAGGATGAGAAGAAGCCTCTCCCGAGGCTCCTGAAGCTTTCAGCAACCTCTTCGCTGCCTATGAGCTCGGGCATGCCCGCATGGGTAAGCACATCCCAGGCAAGCTCCTCAAGCACGCTCTCCCTGCCTGAAAGATACCTCTGAATTGCCCTGACCTCCTGATAGCAAAGCCGCACACCCCTGCCCACCGATGAGCAGCAGCTCCCGCAGCGCTGGCAGGTGAAGCAGCCGCTTATGCCGTCCAGCTCTATGCTTATAGCCCTCACTCACGCCCTCCAGGGAATCCCTGCTGTTTTCGGCGTGCTCAGCTTGTGGGAGTTCGCCCTGACCATCTCCACAACCCTCTGCACGTGCTCTACCTCAATCCCCAGGCTCTCCGCAACCTCCTCAGGCGACCTGCCCAGGTCGTAGAGGGCGTGGAGCACCGCATCAAGCACCTCGTAGCTCATGCCCAGCTCCTCCTCGTCCCTCTGCCCCGCCCAGAGCCCGGCACTGGGCGGCTTGCACACTATGCGCTCGGGCACGCCCACATGCCTGGCAAGAGCCCGCACCTGGGTTTTGTACAGCCCGCCTATGGGCAGGAGGTCAACACCTCCATCACCGTACTTGGTGAAGTAGCCCAGCAGGAGCTCCGTCCTGTTGCCCGTGCCTATCACCAGCAGGTTGTCCAGGTTTGAGGCAAGGTAGAGCATGAGCATCCTCACCCTGGGCTTGATGTTGGCATCCGCAAGCTTCGGTCTCAGGCAGGTGAAGGCTGACAGTGGAAAGCTTCGCCTCACAGAATCAACCACCTCACCGATCTCCACCACATCATACCTCATCTCCAGGCTTTCAGCCACACTAATTGCATCCCTCACATCCTGCTCTGATGTTACACCCCTCTCAGGCATTATCAGCGCCCTCACCCTGTCACCCAGCGCCTCCTTTGCAAGAAAAGCCGTGAGCGCAGAGTCCACGCCCCCGCTCAGCCCCAGCACACCCCCCGAAGCACCCGCACGCTCCACCTCCTCCTCTATGAAGCGCACTATCGCACGCCTCGCCTGCTCCAGCTCCTTCTCCTGCAGCTCCAGCTTCATGGTACCACCACAACCTATATAAATCTACAATAAAAAGCTTATCCTGAAGGAGAGGTAAGCCCATGCTCAGCGCTTTCAGGAAAACCCTGCGCAGGCTTATGAGGATATTCAGGAAGAAAAAGCAGATACAGCTCGGATTCTACGGTCCTGTGAATGCCGGCAAGACCACCTTGGCTAACCGCATATCCATAGACTGGCTGGGGAAGGAGGTGGGCACCGTCTCTGAGATTCCTCACGAAACCAGAGAGGTGACCAAGATAGAGAACATCGTGGTCACCACCAACAACGGCGAGCTCAGGATGAACATCGTGGACATGCCCGGCATCGCCACCCAGGTGGACTTCAAGAGCTTCAAAGCCTACGGTATGAGCGAGGAGGAGGCAAAGGCGCGTGCCAGGGAGGCTACCAAGGGGGTCATAGAGGCTATAAAGTGGCTGGACAACGTTGATGCCGTGCTTGTGGTGCTGGACTCAACCAAGGACCCCTACACTCAGGTGAACGTCACGATAATAGGCAACTTGGAGGCAAGGGGGATACCCATGATAATCGTGGCTAACAAGATAGACCTCCCGGAAGCCCAGCCCTCTGCCATAAGCTCGGCTTTCCCGCAGCACGTGGTGGTGCCCATAAGCGCCCAGACAGGCGAGAACCTGGAGGCGCTTTATGAGGCAATACAGAAGCACCTGACATGAGGTGGGAGCATGGAAATCCAGCTTGACTTCATAAGCTCCGACATGCTCGCAAAGAAGGGCAGCGCCGAGAAAATCAGCTTCATACTCAGCAGGATAAAGAAGAACGTGATAATAGTGCTGGAGGAGGCTCTTGAGCCACGTGAGGAGACCGAGCTCATAGAGGCAAGCATGCGGGAGATTGATGCCGAGGACTTTCATGGCATAGAGTTCTTCCGCATGGACCACAAAGCCAGAAGCCTCAGGGAGAAGATAGCCGAGTACATCTCGGGCAGGAGGCACGGCATAACCATAGTGGGACCCACCAGGCTGATAGAGGCTATAAAGCGGGAGCCCGAGTACATCTCCATGCTTGCGAGAATTGAGCTGCCTGAAAAGGAGGGTGAAAAACGCCACACAAGTGCACGAGATGCGGAAAAGTCTACCAGGAAGACGACGAAAAAATCCTGAGGGGCTGCGAGTGCGGGAACAGGCTTTTCCTGTACTTCAGGGAGGCGTCCCGGGAGGAGCGGGAGGAGCTGCGCAGGGTTGAGAGCCGCGAGCTTGCGGATTTCATAGAGGGCAGGAAGAGCCAGGAGGAGCCGAAGCTCAGCAAGGGCGACGAGATATGGAACATAAGAGCAAAGGACGGCGTTTACGAGATAGATGTGGCAAGTCTGATGATGAAGGAGCCCATTATCGTCGCGGGTGAGGAGGGGGAGTACGTTGTCAGCCTGTCCTCAGCCTTTGAGAAGAAGAGCACCGGGCTGAGGAAGTACGTTGAGTTCCTCAGGCGAAAGTAGTCTGACCCAGCAGCTTACGTATCTTCCTGAGGAGCAGCTCCTTGTCAAAGGGTTTGGCGATGTAGCCGTTGGCGCCGCTCTCCCTGACCAGATGCCTTATCCCAGGGATACCCCCCATGACGGTGAAGAGGAGCAGGGGAATGCGGGTGGTTGCCGGGTTGCTCTTTATCTTCCTGCTCACCTCTATGCCGCTCATCTCCGGCATGAAAACGTCCATGAGTATGAGCGAGGGCAGGTAGCCAGACTCAAGAAGCTCAAGCGCCTCGTCCCCCGAGGTGGCAACCCTGACCCTGTAACCGTGCCTCTCAAGAAGCTTCTTCACCAGCCTCCCCGTATCTCTCTCGTCGTCCACCAGAAGGATTTCCACCATAACCCCTCTAAGGATAATCTTGCATGCACTCCAAATAAAAACTTTGTGCCCGCTATGGGTGTGTGTGATGTGGCGAGGTATAAGTTCCTGCCGTGTACATGGAAAGCCACTCCCCACCACTCAGGAGACGCCATCGTCTTTCATGAGCCCTCTTATCGCTTCTCCGGCTTCATCCGCTATGCCCACGAGGAGGATTCTC
>JALSIP010000077.1 GCA_026989875.1 archaeon | reverse complement strand
ACTGCCGGACTTCCATACGGGTACTCCTCCCTATCGCTGGTTACTGTGAGTGCCACCTCCGAGCCGCGGTAGCCAAAGCCCTCCTCCACCCAGTAAAACCTGCTCACCGCGAAGTGCTTTACATCTGAAGCGTGCACCCTGCCCGAGCTGTCAAAGACGGTGTACCTCGCAACCCAGATGCCCTCCTTAGTGGCGTTGAGGGTGATATTGACGCCTCCATCTCTGCCCGGGAGAACCTCAAAGCTCAGGTTCCTCTCCAGGGCTACAGCACCCTCAGGGTCCCTTATCGTTAACACCGCACTCATCCCGGAGCTTGCTGCGATGCTGTAGTTTACCGCAAACTCCGCTGCGTAACCTGCGGAGACCAAGCTCCCGCCGGAGGAGAGGAGATACAGCACGCTCCATATCCCCCTCGCGGCATCTGCCGGGAGCCTGTAGCTGAAGTTCACGGGAGCTGTGGTGTTTGCCGGCATGCTCATGGAGAGGTTTAGCCAGGCGACGCGCCTGTAGGAGGAGTCAAACACCACGAAGCTCACGCCATCGGTGCTGGTGTTCCCGGGGTTTGTGAGGTTTACACTCAGGTTAACCTCCTCTCCCGGGTCAAACTCCTGAACTGGGTACCTCAGCGGCGCCGGCGCGGGGTTGCGGGTCTCTATTGGGAGGGTGACGCTGCCCGGGGCGTAGCTGTCCATCTCCAAAGCGTGCATGAGCATGAGGTTTCTGAACAGAGTCCTCTCGTCATCAGTGCCCTGGTGCAAGCTTGCCGCCATGTCCGAATAGAGTGTCGTCGCTATAACCGTGCCGTTGCCGTGGCGGTACATCACCATCGCGGGCTGCCCGTTCTTGGTTCTGGTGAGCAGCACGGTGGCGCTGGCGGGATATGCGGTGAAGAAGCCATCCACATTGGCATCCAGGATTTCTCCAAGCCCGGCAAAAGCAGGGATGTAGGTGGAGATTGCCACAGAGGCATACTGGCACTGCTGATCCTCAGCCCACCCGTAGCCGCCCAGCCTGCCCCCAGGCAGGAGGGCATACTCGTAGCCGTGCTGCTGGGCAAAGGCCACCAGAGTTCCGCCTCCGGCAACGTACTCTTCCAGCCAGCCCCTCACAGCTCCCGGGCTCAAGCCATAGAGGCCACCCGATGGGACGACGAGCACCGGAAACTCCTCCGGCTCAACCTTAGCTCCGAGGGTGAAGAGCCTGAAGGGGATGCGGCTATCCTGAAGCATGCGCCTCAGGGGCAGGTAATAGCCACGCTTGAGCACCGCCACCCTGCCGTAGAGCTTGGGGTCCGCATTCACCGCCACCCCGCTCTGAATGCCAGAGCTGAGGCTGAATACCTCCTGAGTGTCGTCCGGTCTGTCATTTCCTGGAAGGTCTGGCACCTCCTCACCCCCCGACTCAACGCTGCCGGAGCTCTGCCTGGATACACACTTCCCGCCCCTTTCGCTCTGCACGCAGACCTTACCCTTCTCTGCGCAGTTCTCTGCTATGTCAGCAAAGCGATAGTCGCAGTCCTGGCAGGAGAACTTCTGGAGTATGTCTAAGCCAAACTCATCGCACCTGTAGATGTCCTGGCTAACATCGTCCCTGCACTCATGCCCCCAGTTGCGCTCCCAGGAGTGCACGGGAGAGGCGCACTCAGCAATGCACCAGGCGTGGGGCTTGGAGAGCTCGCCCAGGGTCTCCCACAGGGTGAGCGCACAGGAGGCAAGCGGTACATCCCCCACCGCCCCTCCTACGATAGTTGTCAGCGCACAGGCAGAACAAGCAGCAATGTCTTCCGGTTTCTGTTCCTCAAGCGCAACATTACATTGACTCAGGCATGCCGTCGCTTTTGCCTCTGAGTATCTATTTTTTATCTCATCCCTTATTCCTATTAGCTCCCCGAATTCTTTTTTGTCTTTGTACTTGCTGAATATACACTCAGTGGCAGCATCAAGTATCATGGTGTCTGCGGAAACCTGAGTGGGAGCATCACCGCCTATGAACTCGCCCCACTTGGTGATTATGCAGCTTTTGTAGCAGGTGAGCTTTGAGCAGGTGCCGTGGGGATAGCCATCACCCGAGGGTGTCGCAGAGCACACCTCCTCCGCCTCCACCACGTCCACAGCGCTGGGGAGCAGAAA
>JALSIP010000076.1 GCA_026989875.1 archaeon | reverse complement strand
GCTCAGAGACATCAGCCAGCGCAGGGCTATGGAGGAGAAGCTCAGAGCGAGCGAGGAGATGTTCAGGATAATCTCGGAGAACTCCCTGGTGGGTATATACCTGATTCAGGATGGTGTGCTCAGGTATGCAAACCCCAGGCTGGCTGAAATCTTCGGCTACACCCAGGAGGAGATGCTCGGAAGAAACGTGCTTGAGTTCATTCATCCAGATGAGGCGGAGCAGGTGAAAAAGAACATCAGAGAAAGGCTCTGCGGAGACTTTCCCGCAGCCAGCTACGTGGTGAGGTGCGTCAGAAAGAATGGCGAGGTGTTCCATGCAGAGGTTTACGGGGCAAGGGTGGAGTATCTCGGCAGGCCGGCTATAATCGGGATACTGATAGATGCCACAGACAGAATAGAGGCTGAAAAGAGGATAATACATCTGAACAGAGTGCTTAATGCGATAATAAGCATTAACAGAGAGGTTGCAAGGGCAAAAAATAAAGAGGAGCTGCTTGAGAGGGTCTGCAGGCTGATGGTTGAGGGTGGTGGCTACCGTGGTGCCGTTGCATACGTGCTTGAGGACGGGAGCCTGAGGAGGGTAACTTTTGCGGGATGGAGGTGTGCCGGGGCGAGGGAGCTTGCCGAGAGGGCTGCAGACAGGCTGGAGCCTGTGGTTGAGGACTCAAGCGTGGCTCTGCCGGTGGTGTGCGAAAAGCCTTACGGTGCGATGGTGCTGTGCTATGCCGGCGACAGGAGCTTCCTGAACGAGGAAGTTGAGGTTATGGCAGAGCTGATGCGCGACATAGGCTACGCCTTCAGGGCAATTGAGAGCGAGGAGAGGCGCAGGGAGGCTGAGGCAGAGGTCAGGCGCACCCGTGAGTTCCTGGAGAGGCTGATTGAGAGCAGCGCCGACGCCATAATCGCCACAGACCTGGAGGGCAGGATAACCTACTTCTCCTTCGGTGCGAGGGAGATGCTGGGCTACCCCCAGGAGAAGGTGCTGGGCAGACGCATCTACGAGCTCTGCACTCCCGAGAGCGGCAGGGAGCTGAAAAAGCTCTATGACAGGCTGCTTGAGAGGGAGGTGATAAGGAATGTGCGGCTCAAGCTAATATGCGTTGAGGGCAAGGGGGTTGATGTGAGCATCTCCCTGGCAGTGGTGAGGGACGAGAACGGCAAGCCCGTGGGCACGGTGAGTGTTGCCAAGGACATAACCCTGGAGGTGAAGGCTGAGAGGGCGCTCAGGAAGGCTTATGAGAACCTCAGGCGCCTGGAGCAGCTTAAGAGCGATATAATAGCCAACGTTAGCCATGAGCTGCGCACACCCATAACCATCGCCAAGGGCTACATAGAGCTCGCAAGGGAGGAGAAGGACGAGCGTGCGAGAAGGGAGCTGCTGAACACGGCTGTGAAGGCACTGGTGAGGCTGAATGACATAGTGGATGACCTGATAAGCGTTGCAGACATCGCAAGAGGCAAGTTCAGGCTGAACCCCAGGAGAATCAGGCTGGGAGAGGTGGTGAGAAGGGCGGTGGAGGAGAAGCAGGAGAGCGCAAGAGCGAGGGACCTGAAGCTTGAGCTTCAGCTTGAGTGCGACGTCAGCATGTTCGCAGACCCGGCAAAGCTGCAGCGGGTGCTTCTCAACCTCATAGACAACGCCATAAAGTTCAACCGCCCCGGGGGCAGGGTTACGGTGAGGGTGGAGTGCAGGGAGCGGGAGGTGCTCTTCAGCGTGAGCGACACGGGCATAGGCATACCCAAGGAAAAGCTGAAGGACATCTTCAAGCCGCTGACGCAGCTTGACCCCAGCACCACCAGGCACTACGGGGGCACTGGCACGGGGCTTGCGGTGGCAAAGAAGGTGGTGGAGATGCACGGCGGCAGAATCTGGGTGGAGTCCACCCCGGGTAAGGGCTCAACCTTCTACTTCACCCTGCCGCTGCTGGCTGCTAAATGAAGTCCAGCCAGTGCAGGTACCTCTCGTCCTCGCCACGGGTCACCTCAAAGAACTTCTGCTGCAGCTTCTTGGTTACCTCGCCGGGCTTGCCTATCTCGTACCCGTCTATCTCCCTCACGGGAGTTATCTCAACCGCAGTGCCGGTGAAGAACACCTCATCCGCCACCAGAAGCTCGGCTCTGGTTATGTCCCTCTCCACCACCTCA
>JALSIP010000075.1 GCA_026989875.1 archaeon | reverse complement strand
GGCGCATTTTACAGGCAAGCCAACCTCATGCTTTTTATCAATGAGAATCACCTCCGCCCCCTCAGCCGCCGCCGCACGTGCGGCACTCGCACCCGCTGGACCGGCACCCACGACGAGAACATCGCACCTGCGCATCTACATATCATCTTGCATCCTTAAGGATAATAAACTTTGGCATATCCCGGGGGCATGAACCATCCTGGCATCTAACAATTTTTATGATGGTATTCACCGCGATGTTTACCATCCCGGTCTTGCGGGATGTTCAGGTTCGGGGTAACCTTTATATATGAGGGAGTTTCTGATTAATATCAGAAAGCTGGTTTTATCCTTCTTTCTCGGAGGCAAATTCATGGACGCCATGGAAAAAGTGAGGGAGTATATGAAGGGAACCACAACCATAGGCATAGCCACCGACGACGGGGTGGTGCTTGTCAGCGACAGGCGTGCGACCATGGGAACGCTGGTGGCTCACAAGCTCGTGCAGAAGAGTTTTATAATAGATGAGCACCTCGCCGCAACGGTTGCCGGGGCAGTAGGGGATGCGCAGGCTCTCATCAGGTGGATGCGTGCAGAGGCGATGCTTTACAGGATGCGCAGCGGCTATGAGATAACCCCGCATGCCATATCCACGCTGATGGGGAATGTTATGTTCTCCTCGCGCTACTTCCCCTTCATCGTTCAGCTGGTCATAGGCGGAGTTGACCGGAAGGGCAGGGCTGAGCTGTACTCGCTGGACCCGCTGGGCAGCAGCATCAGGGACAGCGTGATCGCCACCGGCTCCGGCTCGCCCTACGCGTACGGTGTGCTTGAGGATGCATACAGCAAGGAGATGAGCATAGAGGATGCCACCCTTGTCGCGATACGTGCCATGCGTGCGGCACTGGAGAGGGACGCCATGACAGGCAACGGCATAGATGTGATAAAGATAACCAGAGAGGGTGCCGTCAAGCTTGGTGATGAAGAGGTGGAAGAGCTGGTGAAGCAGGTCTGAGCGTTGGTTTTTCTCCTTATCACTGACACGGGGAAGTGAGATGAAAACCAGGGACACTCTGGAGGAAATAAAGGCGACGGTTAAGCAGCATCTTCCTGAGGATGCACAGGTGACAAAGATAGACCTTGAGGGCAGCGAGCTGGTGCTGCACTCCAAGAATCCACAGGTGCTTACTTCTGACAGCAGCATAAGAGAGCTTGCCAAAGTGCTCAGAAAGCGCATAATTGTGCGTCCTGATGAAAGCGTGCTTAAGAGTGAAGATTATGCCAGGAAGAAGATTCTTGAAGTGGTGCCCGAGGAGGCTGGAATAAAAAACATTCAGTTTGATAAGGTTTTCGGGGAGGTTATAATTGAGGCGGTAAAGCCAGGAGTGGTAATAGGCAAGGCTGGCAAGACGCTGAATGAGATACGCAACGCCGTGGGCTGGCTGCCTGTTGTCCGCAGGGTTCCGCCGATTGATTCCAAGATAGTGAAGAGCATACGCCACCAGCTCCTTGCGAGCAGCGAGAAGCGCAAGGAGATTCTGAGCAAGATAGGCAGGAAGATACACCGCTCCGTCAGGGAGAGGGACACCTACTGGGTGCGAATCTCGGCACTCGGCGGCTTCAGAGAGGTGGGCAGAACCTGCATGTATCTGCACACGCCCGAGAGCAGAATCCTGATAGACTGCGGTGTCAACGTTGCTGCCGGGGACTCTGAGAAAGCCTACCCCATGCTGAACATACCCGAGTTTGACCTGCAGCAGCTTGATGCTGTTGTGGTTACCCATGCGCACTTAGATCACTGTGGCTTTGTGCCCTTCCTGTACTATATGGGCTATGAGGGTCCGGTTTACTGCACCCCTGCAACCAGAGACCTGATGTTTCTGCTGCAGTGGGACTACTTAGACGTGGTTGAGAGGGAGGGGCGCTCGCTGCCCTACCCCAGGAAGTTCATAAAGGAGATGCTTAAGTACGTCATACCCCTGGAGTACGGCGACGTAACCGACATAGCCCCGGATGTCAGGCTGACCCTGCACAACGCTGGCCACATCCTGGGCTCTTCCATCGCCCACTTCCACATAGGCGACGGGCTCTACAACCTCGCCTACACCGGAGACATAAAGTTTGAGCGCTCACGCCTGCTTGAGCCGGCGAACTTCCGATTCCCCAGGCTTGAGACGCTGATAATAGAGAGCACCTACGGGGGAAAGAAGGACATACTTCCGAGTCGCAGAAAGGCTGAGGATGAGCTGATTCTGATAATCAGGAAGACCATTGAGAGAAAAGGCAAGGTGCTCGTGCCCGTGTTCAGCGTCGGCAGAGCCCAGGAGCTCATGCTCACCTTGGAGGACTGCGTGAACAACGGGGTTATTGAGGAAATCCCGGTTTACCTTGACGGTATGATATGGGAGGCAACCGCCATACACACCACCTATCCCGAGTATCTGAACAGAAACCTCCGTGCCGAGATCTTCCACCGCGGACATAATCCGTTTTTGAATGACATATTCAGGCGGGTGAATGGTCCCTCAAAGAGGAAGGAGGTTATTGATGGCGAGCCCAGCGTCATACTCGCAACTTCCGGCATGCTCACGGGCGGACCGAGCGTGGAGTACCTCAGACACCTGGCAGAGGATGAGCGCAACTCGCTGGTCTTCGTGGGCTACCAGGCAGAGGGCAGCCTGGGCAGAAGAATACAGAAGGGGTGGAAGGAGATCCCGATGAAGGAGAACGGCAAGACAAAGGTTGTGACTATAAACATGGAGGTACATACGATTGAGGGATTCTCAGGTCACAGCGACAGAAATCAGCTTATAAATTATGTTAAAAGACTCAATCCAAAGCCCGAGCGCATAATCACCTGTCATGGCGAGGAGAGCAAGTGCATAGAGCTAGCCTCTTCTCTGTACAGAAGCACGCACAGCGAGACCAGGGCTGTGCAGAACCTGGAGGTTTTCAGGGTAAAGTGATGTTAGGCTTTTCTCAGAGCTGTGATGCCGGGGTAGCCTAGCCCGGAAAGGCGCCAGACTTGAGATCTGGTGCTCGTATGAGCTCGGGGGTTCAAATCCCTCCCCCGGCGTCTTAGCCACTTCAGTAGCTTTTAGATTTAATAGCTTCCAAGGTCATGAATATGGGTCTCGAGCTTAATATACGTAGCAATTAGGCAGGTATGAGCATGAAATTCAATGGATATCGCAAAGGACGCCAGGGACGGCAGTTGGTTATTGGCTTTTTAGTATACCTGGGATGCCCGAATTCACGTTCCTAATCCCGCATTCGGTTATTTCTACTTCCAACAAAGCATATTTTCTTTTTGAGGAGGCGTCCCCTCGCGTATTCTAAGAAGTCTTGTGTGGTATATAAACTTTGCG
>JALSIP010000074.1 GCA_026989875.1 archaeon | reverse complement strand
TGAGTACCACCGCTCCCACCCGGCATGCTCCGGCTACGGCAGGTCTGCCCACTGGTTCGCCCGGGAGGTCAGCGAAGCCACCGCTCAGGCAAGGGAGAAGGTGGCATCCTTCATAGGCGCCTCACCGGAGGAGGTGGTGTGGACAAAGAACACCACAGAAGCCATAAACCTGGTCGCCAAGAGCCTCAGGCTGCACCCAGGTGATGTGGTTCTCACGAGCGACAGGGAGCACAACTCCAACCTCATCCCCTGGCTGGAGCTTGAAAGGCAGGGGGTCAGGCATGAGGTTGTGCCGTCACGGGAGGACGAAACCTTTGACCTGGATGCGCTGCAGGACATGCTGAGCCCTGAGGTTAAGCTGGTGAGCGTGGTGCACGTGTCAAACCTGGACGGATATGCGCTGCCCGTGAGGGAGATTGCGGAGCTCGCGCACGACAGCGGCTCCTTAGTGCTGGTGGATGCCGCCCAGAGCGTGCCCCACCGCAGGGTGGACGTTGACAGGCTGGGAGCAGACTTTCTGGCATTCTCCGTGCACAAGATGCTGGGACCGAGCATTGGCGTGCTGTACATCAGGGAGGGCATGGAAAAGGAGCTCAGACCCTTCATCGTCGGCGGAGACACCGTTGCAGACTCCTGGTACGACCGTGCAGCCTACCTGCCCTCCCCGCGGAGGTTTGAGGCGGGGCTTCAGGACTACGCTGCGCAGATGGGCGCGGCGGCGGCAGTGGATTACCTCAGGCGTATTGGCATGCGGGAGGTTGAGAAGCACGAGCGCTTCCTCACAGAGCACCTGCTGCGCAGGCTGGGTGAGATTGAGGAGCTGAGGTTTGTTGGCGTCGCCGACCCTGAGTTAGCCAGCGGCATAGTGAGCTTCAGGCTTGAGGCAGATGGCAGAAGCATGGTGGCGCCCTCGGATGTGGCTGAGATGCTTGATGCCAGGTACAACATAATGCTGAGAGCAGGCGACCACTGCCTGCACTCCTGGTTCAATGCCAGGGGCATGGGGGCGAGCGGCTCGGTGAGGGCGAGCGTGTACATTTACAACACCCTGCAGGAGTGCGAGCTGCTTGCTGAGGGGGTGGAGAGCATACTGGAGGCTGAGAGGGGTGGATGAGAAGAAGGCGCTGCTGCTTGAGATTCTTGAGGAGCTGGGCAGCGCAAAGCTTGCGCAGATTCAGGAGGCTGTTGAAGCCAGGCGCATGGCAGAGCCTGAAAGGTACGCTGCCCTCACAGGCTGCAGCCTGCACGACCTGCTGGCTGAGATGGCTGAGGAGGGGCTGGTGGAGAAGCACCTGCCCGAGTGGGGGGCACCGGTTTACAGCGTCAGGCGCTGAATCTAAAGCACGCCCTTGGTGCTGGGCACCTCCGTGCCCACCCGCTCAACCGCCATCCGCAGCGCAAGCCCCAGAGCCTTGAAGGCAGCCTCAGCCTTGTGGTGCTCGTTGCCGCCCTCCAGCAGCCTCAGGTGCAGGTTCATCCCCGCCTCCCTGGCGAAGCTCTCCAAGAAGTGAGGTATCAGCTCTGCGCTCAGACCCTCAACCTGCTTGTATCTGAAGCGCACGCTGCTGCTGAACCAGCTCCTGCCGCTCAGGTCAAGGGCGCAGAGCACCAGCACCTCATCCATGGGCACGACCGCATGGCCGAACCTCCTGATGCCCCTCTTGTCGCCCAGCGCACGTGCAAGCGCCTGACCCAGGGTTATGCCCGCATCCTCGGCTATGTGGTGCTCGTGGTCACCCTCGGCGAGCACCTCAAGCCCGAACCTGCCGTGCTTTGCAAAGCCAGCAAGAAGGTGGTCAAGAAATGGAAGGGTGGTGGAGATGCTGTAGCTTGCGCTCTCGGGATATAGCTCCAGCCCCACCACCACCCTGGTCTCCGAGGTGGTGCGCTCAACTTTCACCTGCATGCACAGGCATTCTCTGAAGCCCCAGATAACCCTTTCGCCTCACAGCTCAACATCTATGGAGTCGCCTGCCTCCACCTGGGCGAGAAAGCTGTCAATCTCCTGGCTCTCCTGCATCAGCGTGTCCAGCTCTGTATCCTCGGCATGGCTCTGCACCGGCTGCGGCTCCTCTGCGGGCCGGGCTGGGCGCTTCTCCTCACCTACCGTGCACCCTGAGAGCAGCGCCGCAAGCATCAGCAGCACCATCAGCCG
>JALSIP010000073.1 GCA_026989875.1 archaeon | reverse complement strand
ACTTTGTCGGATGCGTGGCGAGCTTCTCACCCCAGGTGCAGGACATTCCCGCAGCCATGGTGCAGCTCATGGAGAAGGCGGGGGTGGACTTCACGATTCTGGGAGAGGAGGAGCACTGCTGCGGGTATCCGCTGATGATTCTGGGCATGAAGGAGGAGGTGCAGGAGCTGGTGCGGCACAATATTGAGGCTATAAAGGCGAAGGGTGCTAAAACTGTTGTTTTCTCCTGTCCAAGCTGTTACCATACTTTTGCACATGAGTACCCGGAGATTGAGGGTGTGGAGCTGCTGCATCACACGCAGTTCATCGCGAGACTGATTGAGGAGGGCAGGCTCAAACTGAAGAAGCCGCTTAACCTGAAGCTGGCGTACCACGACCCCTGCGACCTGGGCAGGAATTCAAGGGTGTTTGAGGAGCCGAGGGTTGTGCTCAGGGCTATACCGGGCGTGGAGCTGAGGGAGTTCCCGAGCTCAAGGGAGCTTGCACTGTGCTGCGGCGGCGGAGGTGATGTGGAGATTCACAATCCGAAGGTTACGGAGAGGGTGTCAATGCAGATAGTGCGGGAGGCTGATGAGGCAGGGGTGGAGGCGATAGCCACCGCATGCCAGCAGTGCAAGAGGGTTATTAAGAGCGCTGCCGAGAGACATGAGGGCAGAAGCTACCAGGTGAAGGACATCGCCGAGCTGGTGCTGGAGGCGATGGAATAGCACCTTCAGTATTGTTTTATGTTGGCATGCTCCATACATGCCCCACCAGAGGTTCGTCAGCCTCAGTAATGGTTACAGGTTGTTAACCTGTATATTAAAAAACAGGGCGCAGAACCGGCACGCTCCCCGAAATTGGCGCAGTGCCAGCGATGTGGGGAGTCGTCTTCCACCTGCGCAACATGCGAGGCTTCCGGTGAGGAAGCCAATGACAGCGGTGAGGGCTCAAGCTGATGCTTGAGTCTGATGCAGGTTCGGCAGTGGTGATACCTGAAGGGCGGTGCCTTCTGAGAAACCTCAGAATGAGCAGGGCACCCCGCCAATCCTGATTCCGGTTGATCCTGCCGGAGGCCACTGCTATCGGGGTCCGCCTAAGCCATGCGAGTCGACCGGGCTTCCCTCCTCCGGGAGGGAAGTCAGGGGCGGACGGCTCAGTAACACGTGGGTAATCTACCCTCGGGTCGGGGATAACCCCGGGAAACTGGGGCTAATACCCGATAGGGGGAGAGGTCTGGAAGGATCCTCCCCTGAAAGCTCCGGCGCCCGAGGATGAGCCTGCGGCCGATTAGGTTGTTGGTGGTGTAACGGACCACCAAGCCTGCGATCGGTACGGGCAGTGGGAGCTGTCGCCCGGAGATGGGGGCTGAGACACGGCCCCAGGCCCTACGGGGCGCAGCAGGCGCGAAAACTCCGCAATGCCCGCAAGGGCGACGGGGGGACCCCGAGTGCCCCTGCACTGCAGGGGCTTTTGCGGAGTGTAAAAAGCTCCGCGAATAAGGGCTGGGCAAGACCGGTGCCAGCCGCCGCGGTAACACCGGCAGCCCGAGTGGTGGCCGCTATTATTGGGCCTAAAGCGTCCGTAGCCGGGTGGGTAAGTCCCTGTGGAAATCCTCAGGCTCAACCTGAGGAAGTGCGGGGATACTGCCCGCCTAGGGGCCGGGAGACGCGGAGGGTACTCCAGGGGTAGCGGTGAAATGCTGTAATCCCTGGGGGACCACCAGTGGCGAAGGCGCTCCGCGAGAACGGGCCCGACGGTGAGGGACGAAAGCCAGGGGAGCGAACGGGATTAGATACCCCGGTAGTCCTGGCCGTAAACGCTGCCCGCTAGGTGTTGCACGCTCTACGGGGGCGTGCAGTGCCGAAGCGAAGGTGATAAGCGGGCCGCCTGGGAAGTACGCTCGCAAGAGTGAAACTTAAAGGAATTGGCGGGGGAGCACCACAAGGGGTGAAGTCTGCGGTTTAATTGGATTCAACGCCGGACATCTCACCGGGGGCGACGGCAGGATGAAGGCCAAGCTGATGACTTTGCCAGACGAGCCGAGAGGTGGTGCATGGCCGTCGTCAGCTCGTACCGTGAGGCGTCCTGTTAAGTCAGGCAACGAGCGAGACCCGTGCCCCGTAGTTGCCAGCGCATCCCTTCGGGGATGGCGGGCACTCTAGGGGGACCGCTGGCGCTAAGCCAGAGGAAGGTGCGGGCGACGGTAGGTCAGTATGCCCCGAATCCCCCGGGCTACACGCGGACTGCAATGGCCGGGACAATGGGCTCCGACTCCGAAAGGAGGAGGAAATCCCGAAACCCGGTCGTAGTTCGGATCGAGGGCTGTAACTCGCCCTCGTGAAGCCGGAATCCCTAGTAATCGCGGGTCACTATCCCGCGGTGAATATGTCCCTGCTCCTTGCACACACCGCCCGTCAAGCCACCCGAGTGGAGTCCGGTCGAGGCTTGGTCCTGCGGGCTAAGTCGAGTCCGGGCTCCGCGAGGAGGGTTAAGTCGTAACAAGGTAACCGTAGCGGAAGCTGCGGTTGGATCACCTCCTGAGGAATCCAGGGCACCGCCTTCAGGCACCAGAACTGCCGAACCTGTTTTAAGATGTTAGAGCTCGGGCTCTGTGGTGCAAAGCCACGGGCCCGTAGCTCAGCAGGCAGAGCATCCGCTTTGCAAGCGGAAGGCCACGGGTTCAAATCCCGTCGGGTCCATAGGAACCCTCCAGCGGGGTTCCTATTACCTCCCAGCAACCACAGATTCATTGTCTTTCATGGTCATCGCTCATGATGACTGAGGCTCGCAATCGCAGAGGTTGCGGGCCAATAGGCCGAGAGCGGTAATCGCTCGCTGAGGCCCCGCACAGGTCTGGCTGAGTGTACACTGGCATCTGTGCCCCAGTAGCAACAGGCTACTGCACGCCACCTGGGGGATGGCTCGGCTCGGGCGCCGACGAAGGGCGTGGCAAGCTGCGATAAGCCCGGGCGAGGCGCATGCAGCCTTAGAACCCGGGATGCCCGAATGGGAATCCTGCCAGGGCAAACCCCTGGCGCTCCGTAAGGAGCGGGAACGCGGGGAATTGAAACATCTTAGTACCCGCAGGAAAAGAAAGCAACCGCGATGCCCTTAGTAAAGGCGATCGAAAAGGGCAGAGGGCAAACCGAATCCCTGAGCGAAAGCTCAGGGAGATGTGGGGTTCGGAGCCACCACCGTGCCTCCCTCCCGGGAGAAGCCGAAGTCGGCTGGAATGCCGCGCCAGAGAGGGTGATAGCCCCGTAGGCGTAATCCCGGCGGGAGAGCGGTGGCTCCAGAGTAGCGCGGGTTGGATATCCCGCGTGAAGGTGGGAGGCATCGACTCCCAACCCTAAATACGTCCCGAGACCGATAGCGCACTAGTACCGTGAGGGAAAGCTGAAAAGTACCCCTGCAAGGGGGTGAAAAGAGCCTGAAACCAGGTGGCTACAGCCCGTGGCGGCGTGAAAGGAGTGAGCCTCCCCGAAGGAAAGCGCCGCGAGGCGCCGGTACGAGGGGAGGGGACCAGCGTCGCCACGTACGTTTTGAAAAACGGGCCGGGGAATTTGCGGTCATGGCGAGGCTAAGGGCTCAAAACCCGGAGCCGCAGCGAAAGCGACCGGTCCGCATGCTCCCTCCGGGAGCAGAGGGACGGGGTGTGAAAGCGCCCGGAGTCATGGCCGCAAGACCCGAAGCCGGTCGATCTACCCCGGGGCAGGGTGAAGCGTCGCGAAAGCGACGTGGAGGCCCGAACCGGTGCTGATATGCAAATCGCTCGGATGACCCCGGGGTAGGGGCGAAAGACCAATCAAGGCCGGCGTCAGCTGGTTCCTCCCGAAATGTGTCGCAGCACAGCCCGGCCGGAGGTAGTTGGCAACGTAGAGCACTGATTGGGTGTTTAGGGGGCGAGAGCCCTCGGCACCCTGTCAAACTCCGAAGTTGCCAACGCCGTAGATGGCCGGAGTGAGGGCGTGGGGGTAAGCTCCGCGTCCGAAAGGGGAATAACCCAGCCCGGGGTTAAGGTCCGTAAGTGCCAGCTAAGTACTAAATAGGAAGGGCGTCCTTGGCCCAAGACAGCGGGGAGGTAGGCTTAGAAGCAGCCATCCTTTAAAGAGTGCGTAACAGCTCACCCGCCGAGGTCAAGGGCCCCGAAAATCGACAGGGTTAAGCTGGCCACCGATACCCCGGAGGGGCGCAAGCCCACCTCGTAGGGAGGCGTCCCGTCTGGGCAGAAGCCGGGGCGTGAGCTCCGGTGGACCGGGCGGGAATGAGAATCCCGGCAGTAGTAGCAGCAAAGTGGGGTGAGAATCCCCACCGCCGAAGGGGCGAGGCTTCCTCGGCAATGATCGTCAGCCGAGGGTTAGTCGGTCCTAAGGGCATGCGTAACACGACATGCCCGAAGGGGAAGCAGGTTAATATTCCTGCACCTCCCGGGTACGCGCGGCGACGCAGGCTCCGCTCCCGACGCTTCGGGCTAAGCCGAGCAGGACTGTCGTCCTGTTTAAGCGCTGAAGCCTGGGGAGAACCGTAATGGTGAGAACCAGGTGAAGGCGTGAACAGGCTCCCGTATGGGGGCTTCGGCCGATGCCTGGAGCCCGTGAAAAGGGAGCGGGGAAGGACCCCGGGAGACCGTACCAAGAACCGACACAGGTGCCCCTGGGTGAGAAGCCCAAGGCGTGTCGGAGGAACGCAGGCGAGGGAACTCGGCAAACTGGCCCCGTATCCTCGGTAGAAGGGGTGCCAGCCTCCAAGAGAGGCTGGTCGCAGTGACCAGGGGGCTCCGACTGTTTAATAAAAACACAGCCAGCCGCAAGCCCGAAAGGGTGAGTACGGCTGGTGACTCCTGCCCAGTGCCGGTACGTGAAACCCGGGTACAACCGGGCGAAGCGCCGGTAAACGGCGGGGGTAACTATAACCCTCTTAAGGTAGCGTAATACCTTGCCGCTTAATTGGCGGCTTGCATGAATGGATGAACGAGAGCCCCGCTGTCCCCGCCTGCGGTCCGGTGAACCTGTTGTGCTGGTGCACAGACCAGCGACCCCCAACGGGTAAAGAAGACCCTGTGGACCTTTACTGCAGCCTGTCGCTGTGGCATGGCCGCGGATGTAGAGCGTAGGCAGGAGCCGTAGAAGCCGGGGCGCCAGCTCCGGTGGAGGCGCCAATGGAACACTGCCCGTCCGTGGTTATGCCTCTAACCGCTTCGGCGGGACAACGGCAGGTGGGCAGTTTGGCTGGGGCGGCACCCCCCTGAAAGGATATCAGGGGGGCTCTAAGGTCGGCTCAACCGGGTCAGAAATCCGGTGTAGAGTGTAAGGGCAAAAGCCGGCCTGACTGGATTCCGCCCAGAGAGGAATCCAGCCCCGAAAGGGTGACCTAACGAACCACCGTGTGCTCCTCGGTGGGGCCCGGTGATAACAGAAAAGGTACCTCAGGGATAACTGAGTTGTCGCGGGCAAGAGTTCACATCGACCCCGCGGCTTGCTACTTCGATGTCGGCTCTTCCCATCCTGGGTGTGCAGCAGCACCCAAGGGTGGGGTTGTTCGCCCATCAAAGGGGATCGTGAGCTGGGTTTAGACCGTCGTGAGACAGGTTAGTTTTTAACTGTTGGGGGTGCCGGTCGCCTGAGGGAAAGCAGCGCTTAGTACGAGAGGAACGGCGCTGCGCGGCCTCTAGTCTACCGGTTGTCCGACAGGGCACTGCCGGGCAGCCACGCCGTAAGGGATAAGGGCTGAAAGCATCTAAGCCCGAAACCCCTCCCGAAAAGAGGCGACCACTTCCCGGCTTTGCCTCGCCAAGAGGACCGGGGCTCGCGAGAGCAACGGGTGCCGGGAACGAGGGCACGGGTAGAAGACCCGGTTGATAGAGCGGGGGTGTAAGCGGCGAGCTTCGGCGAGCCGTTCAGCCCGCCGCCACTAACAGCCCGAGGTGCCTGTTGCGAAAAGGCACGGATGCCAGGCACGTATCAGCCAGACCGCTGCGGGGCTTTTTACGCTCACCGGAAGGGTGAGGTTGGGAGACGATGGGAATCCGTTTGATTCTGAGTTAATTTTTCAAATACTCAAGTTTGAGTACGAAATGCTGCAGGATGAGATTAAAAAGAACGTTAAAATTGTGGATACGATTAAAGCGGTTATAATTCCTGTTGCCATAGCAACCATCGGGTGGGTGGCAACAACAGAAAACTCTTTAAAAGCGATGGAGCTGTTTGCCATAGGGCTTGCTTCAGTGTCAATGATCATGCTGGTGTGGGGGATATCCAAAAGGATGCACGCGATAAATACTGTGTTTTTTGATAGACAGGAGGAAATTGAAAATTACGTAGAGAGAAACTATGGTTATTCAATGTGTTTCAGACGGGATTTTAAAATAAAACTGGATGCAAAGCCGATAAGAGAAAAACTTACAAAGGCAAACCATATGCTGCTTGCTTTCTGCCTTGCATACGCAATTGCATGGGCGATTCTGATCTGGATAAATGGCGAATCATATCATGTGATTATTCCAATTTTAGTTTTAATCGCACCTCCGCTTATAACATTGCTGTGGGAGGGATTTGGACATAATAACACCAAACTAAACCGCTAACAAATAACGCTAATTACCATTACCACTGTAAACCACCCTATTTGGAGGCGCTATGTGTTTTTCAGCACCACGTGGCTGCCCTTCTGATGGTGCACATAAAATCCTGCCTTATTCAGTGCTTTGATTACATCTCTTGCTGAAAGTACTGGAAGTTTTGACATTTACACATCCACTGTAATAACTCTGTCCGTCTTCTTCAGTTCAAGCAAATCTTTTTCCTGGCTTTCAATGTAAGCCTCAATCGCCTCTTTAATGTTCGCCCTGACCTCCTCAAGGGTTTCGCCTTGCGAGAAGCACCCGGGCAGAGCTGGAACCTCTGCCCAGTATCCTCCTTCCTCCGCCTTATGGATTACAACTTTGTACTTTTCATGTACATTAACCCAGCCATTAACTTTGCAAAAGTTGCGCACACCCTCTGCAAATTATTGGAGAAGCGGTACAGCTTGTGGATTTGGTGGTCGCCGGGTTCTCTCACAGGAAAATTCCGAATCCAGCATCATTCCAGCAACCACTTCCAGCTCTCTTATTTCATCCTTTTTGTCTATTAGATATTCGCGGATCACATTGACTTATTCAACCAAACAAATATTTAAAAGTTTGGTTATAACAACCGAACTTTACGGAAAATCACTTCCTGCTGGTTGTCATGATAGGCGGGGCACGAACTCACTGCCATTCAGTGCACAGTAATTTACAGAACATACGTAAAAATGCCTGATACGCCGTCATACTGTCAGATTGTTGGCTTTAATTTTGATGTTAATGTAAATAACTTGACAGTAAATGTTGCAGCCGTCACTATTAGGCTAACCTAAGTAGGGTTTGGATATGAGGCTGAGCAGACGTGCTGAGGACTACCTCAGGATTATCTACGAGCTGAAAATGGAGAAGGGCAACGTTCGGGTGAGGGACATAGCCCGTGCCCTGAATGTTAAACCTCCTTCGGTCACGGAGATGGTGCACCGGCTGAGCAGCAGGGGGCTGCTGATATACGAGAAGCGCACCCGCATCTCCCTGACCGACGATGGAGAGAGGCTTGCTAAGAGCATCAAGGACAGGCACAGCGCCATAATCACCCTCCTGAAGCTCATGGGCGTGCCTGCCGGGGTTGCCAGCAGAGACGCCCACCGCATAGAGCATGTTGTTAGTGTAGAAACCATAGAATGCATAAAGAAATTCGTAAAAAATGTAAAAACCTGACTGTTTTTGGAGAACAAATATTTGCAGAGCATGGTCTCCACCAACATGGTCAGGAAAGCGTGGCGACGGCGCGGAGCAGGTAGGTGCCGGTGGTGAGGCTCCACAGGCACAGCTTCTCTTCGCTGAGGCGATGCCTCAGGAGCCTGGGAAAGGGCGCCCTCTTGGAGAAGTACCCTGCCTTCAGAAGGAGAAAATTAGGGAAACCTAAATATACACCTAACTTAGGTATGCCTAATCAGGTGATGTTATGAAGGAGATGCGCCGCGCACTGGCAGTGCTTGCGGGCTTTCTGCTCCTCGTCACTGCGGGATGCCTGACGGTAGAGCAGAAGCCGGCAGAGGAAGAGGGAGTGGCAGAAGCGAGAGAAAAGGGAGTGGTCTACGTTTACTCCGCCAGGCACTACGGGCAAATGGAGCCCGTGTTTGAGGAGTTCATGAAGGAGACGGGGATAGAGGTCAGGTTCACCTTCGGCAAGGATGCAGAGATCAGGGAGCGCCTGAAGGCGGAGGGCAGGTTCACACCTGCTGATGTGTACATTGCGGTTGACGCTGGAAACCTCTGGCTGGCGGCGCAGGAAGGCCTCCTGCAGCCCGTGGAGAGCGAGGTGCTGGAGAGGAACATCCCCGCCAACTTCAGGGACCCCGAGAACAGGTGGTTTGGGCTGACAATGCGGGTCAGGACCCTCGTCTACAACACAGAGCGGGTCTCTCCGGAGGAGCTCTCCACCTACGAGGACCTTGCCGACCCCAGGTGGAAGGACAGGCTGTGCCTCAGGCCGTCCACCAAAGTGTACACCCAGTCCCTGGTTTCCAGCCTGATAGCCGCCCACGGCGAGGATAAGGCTGAGGAGATCGTCAGGGGATGGGTTGAGAACAACCCCCGGTTCATAGACAGCGACACCAGGATAATTGAGACAGTCGCCGCAGGCGGCTGCGATGTCGGCGTGGTCATGCACTACTACCTTGCCAGGTTGCTCGACAGGAACCCGGACCTTCCCGTGAGGATATTCTGGGCGAACCAGGAGGACAGGGGCGTGCACGTGAACATTGTCGGCGCCGGTGTTACAAGGTATGCCAAGAACAGGGATGAGGCGGTGAAGCTCATAGAGTGGCTCAGCTCCGAGAAGGGGCAGAGACTCTTCGCCGATGGAAACTTTGAGTACCCAATAAACCCCGAGGTTGAGCCCCACCCCTTAGTGAAGGGATGGGGGGAGTTCAGGATAGACCCGATAAACGTGGCAGAGTACGGCAGACTGCAGGCAAAGGCGATACACCTCATGGAGAGGGCTGGCTATAGGTAGCACAATGCTCCGCGGTGCAGCCGGCATCCTGCCCCTTTTTATTTTTCTCCTGGTCGCCCTGCCGGTACTCAAAGTGCTGGCGGAGGTGGCGGTGCCGTCGCTGGAGACCTGGAGAAGCCTGGGTCCGCTGCTGCCCCTGATGCTCAGAAACACCCTGCTGCTCCTCCTGGGTGTAGGTGCGGGAAGCTTTCTTCTGGGCGTGTCCCTTGCCTGGCTTACCGCAGCCTACAGGTTTCCTGGCAGCAGGTACTTTGAGGTGCTGCTCATCCTTCCGCTGGCTGTTCCCACCTACGTGCTGGGCTATGTTTACATGGCGACCTTTGACTACGCCGGGCCCTTCAGCACCGCAGCCAGGCAGCTTCTGGGCATCACCCTGCCGGAGATAAGGTCAGGCTACGGCGCTGTGGCTGTGATGAGCTTAGTGCTCTACCCGTATGTTTACGTTATGGCAAGGGCGGGTTTCAGGCAGCTCTCCAGGGCAAGCATGGATGTCTGCAGGGTTATGGGCTACACGGGGCTCGAGACCCTGATTAAGGTAGCGCTGCCCCTCTCCAGACCGGCGGTGGCAGCGGGCATGGCGCTGGTAATGATGGAAGCCCTAACCGACTTCGCCACGGTGAGGTTTTTCAACTTTCCCACCCTCTCCGAGGGGATAATAAGGGTTTGGTACGGGAGGATGAACCTGCAGGCTGCTATGGAACTGGCGGGGCTTCTGCTCCTGTTTGCGCTTGCCGTGGTCTCGGTAGAGCACAGGCTCAGAGGCAGGGCGCAGTACTTCCAGACGGGCGGTGGCATGGAGAAGAAGCATCTGAGGGGCACACGGGGAGCTGCGGCAGCCTTCTTCTGCACCTCTGTGCTCTTCCTTGCCTTCCTCCTGCCAGTCCTCCAGCTCACCCTCTGGGCTCTGGAGGAGACCTCCGCTCCCTCCACCTCCCTGGAGATGTACCTCCAGCTCCTGAGCAGGAGTCTGAGCCTCGCTGTGGCTGCGGCGCTGGTATGTGTCCTCCTGGCCACCGTCCTGGCGGGGGTACTGCAGCTGGGAGGGAGCAGGATTATGCGCAGGCTGGCGGGGCTCTCCACCATGGGGTATGCTGTACCCGGAGCGGCGGTGGGTGTGGGAGCTCTGAGTGTGCTCTCCTCCTTTGACCGCTGGCTGAACTCCCTGCTGGAGGGCACCCTCGGATTCACCCCCGGGCTCCTCGCCACAGGTACAGTGCTGGGGCTCATCTACGCCTACACCGTCAAGTTCATGACCATAGCCTACAGCGCCGTGGACTCCAGCATGAGCAGGATAACCCCCAGCATAACAGGTGCCGCGAGGAGCCTCGGCGCCCGCCCGCTGGAGGTGGTTACCAGAATTCAGGCGCCCATGGCGGTGCCGGGGATTGCAGCGGGCGCAGTTTTAGTGTTTGTGGACGTGATGAAGGAGCTGCCGATAACCCTCATCCTGAGACCCTTTGGCTATGATACGCTGGCAGTCTGGGTATGGCAGATGGCTGCCGAGTCCATGTGGGGAGGTGCTGCTCTTCCTGCCCTCACCATAGTGCTCGCTGGAGTTATTCCTGTGGCATACATCATCAGGAGAGGTGTGTGAATGAAGCCCCAGGTGGTTTTGAGCGGTGTTGCAAAGAGCTACGGCGAAACCCCGGCGGTTGCTGACCTTAGCTTGGAAGTGGGAGATGGGGAGGTCTTCTGCCTTCTGGGTCCCTCGGGGTGCGGCAAGAGCACCACCCTCCGGCTGATCGCCGGGCTTGAGGCTCCAGATGCGGGAAGCATAGAGATAGGCGGCACGCCAGTGGCTGGCGGCGGCACCTGGCTGCCGCCGGAGGAGAGGAAGGTTGGGATAGTTTTCCAGGACTACGCCCTCTTCCCCCACATGAGGGTGCGCGAAAACGTAGCCTTCGGGCTCAGAGGATGGAGCCGGCGGGATGCCAGGAGGAGGGTGGATGAGGTGCTGGAGCTGGTGGGGCTCTACGGCATGGAGGAGCGCTACCCCCACGAGCTCTCCAGCGGACAGCAGCAGCGCGTGGCAATTGCCAGAGCCCTCGCCCCTGAGCCGGAGGTGCTGCTGCTGGATGAGCCCTTCTCAAATCTTGACCTTGACCTGAGGAGAAGGATAAGGCAGGACATAAGGAGGATTCTCAGGGAGGCGGGGATTACTGCTATCTTCGTCACCCACGACCAGGAGGAGGCGTTCTATATCGCGGACAGGCTGGGGGTTATGAGGCGGGGGAGGCTGTGGCAGGTGGGCACACCCGAGGAGGTGTTCCACACGCCAGCAACGCCCTTTGTTGCCAGGTTCGTGGGCACAGCCGACTTTCTGCGGGGCGTTGTGAGGGATGGAAGGGTGCGCACAGCGCTGGGCGAGTTTGAGGTGCACGGTGAGTTTCCAGAGGGAGCGGAGGTGGAGGTGATGGTTAGACCTGAGTACATTGAAATTGAGGCAGAGGGCGCTGCAGAGGCGGTGGTGGTGGAGAGGACTTTTCTGGGGGGGCACTATCTGTACACTCTCCGGCTGCTAAGCGGAGAGAGGGTGAGGTGCCTGCAGCACCACGACGTTACTCTGGAGGCTGGCACCAGGGTGAGGCTCAGACTCAGAGCTTCGCACACCCCGGTGGTTTTCCCCAGGAGCACAAATTAGGGAAACCTAAATATACACCTAACTTAGGTATGCCTAAGATAAAACTTGCGGAGGTGCGGTCATGATAGAGGCAGCAGGCATAACCCTCAGAGAGGCGATAGAGGCGATACTGGTTATATTCATAATGGCAGCCTACTTAGAGAAGACGGGCGAGGCTGATAAGAAGAGGTATGTGTACGCGGGAGCTCTTGTGGCTGTGCTCCTGAGCATTGCCCTTGCCGTGGGGCTATCTGCCATGGGCATTGACCCGGAGAATGAGCTTGCTGAGGGTGTGCTCTTCATTGCAGCGGGGCTTCTCGTGGCGAGCTTAGTTGTGTGGATGTGGGGGAAGGCAAAGACGATAAAGCAGGAGGTTGAAGCCAAGGTTGCCGCCGCCGCAGGGGGTACAGCGCTCGCGCTGGTCGCCTTCGTCATGGTCTTCAGGGAGGGTGTGGAGACGGTGATATTCCTGCAGAGCCTCCTCCTGGCGGGAGCCAGTGCTCTGGAGAACCTGCTGGGCGCCATCTTCGGGATAGCCCTCGCCCTGGGCTTTGGCGTTGTGTTCCTCAGGGGCACTGCCAGAATCAACCTGCCCAGGTTCTTCAGGGTCACCTCAGCCATACTCGCAGTGCTGGTGGTCAAGCTCATAGCCAGCGGCTTCCACGAGTTCTTTGAGGTGGGTCTGCTGCCCAGCAATGAAGCGCTGCTCGCATTCGTGGGGTTCTTTGCCAGGGACTCCACGGGCGCGCTGATAATTCTCGTGATGCTCCTGGCGCTGGTTGGCATGGTTATTTACGACATCGCCACCTCCCGCCTCAGCCTTCCGGAGCACCTGAGCGGCGCCGAGAGGCGGAGGCTGAGGTACGAGTTTGCAAAGGAGAAGTACTCAAAGCTCGCCCTCGGTGCGGTGCTCCTCATAACATCGGGGGTGCTCCTGGCTCCTGCGGTCACCGCCTCCGACGTGCTTGTGCCCGAGCCCATACCCTTGGAGGCTTCCGGGGATGAGGTGCGCATACCCGTGCCGGAGGAAGAAGGGCTCTACGTTTACTCAGTGGGCGAGGTGCAGGTGCTGGTGGCGGTGAGGGAGTCAAGAGCCTACCTCGCCCTGAACAGGTGCTACATCTGTCCGCCCGTGGGCTACGGCTATGATGGCGAGTTCTTAGTGTGCCTGAACTGCGGCGCACCAATAAGCCCTGAGACCGTGGGCACGCCGGGAGGCTGCAACCCCGTGGTGGTGGAGTATGCGCTTGAGGGCGGGAGCTTCGTGCTGAGCGCCGAGAAGCTTGCCGAAGCCTGGGAGCGGTAGAGGATGCTGGGCTTTGCGCTGCGCTTTGCAGCAAGGACGGCGCTGAGCCAGAGGTACCGCTTCGCCGCCTTAGTGGGGAGCATAGCCCTCGCCTCCACCCTGCTGGTGGTGCTGGCGGTGCTCTACCTGAACGCCAGCTCGCTGCTCGCCCTTGAGCTCAGCGGCGTTCCAAACCTGGTGGTTGAGCCCAGGAAGACAGCCGCGGGGGTGCCTCTGGCAGAGCTGGGCACAGAGGATGTGCTCGCCCTGAAGTCAGGGAAGCACTTCTGGAGGAACAACATTCTCAACGCTGCGCCCGTGCTTCTGGCTGAGGGCAGGGCAGAGGGCAGTGAAGTAAAGCTTGCAGGCACCTGGTTCAGGCGTGAGGTTGAAGGGGAGAACGGAAGCTACCCCCTCGGCATTCTGGAGTTTAGTGGCTGGAGCTACACCGGCGAGCCTCCTGCCAGCGGTACGGTGGTGCTGGGTGCCGGTGTTGGGCTGGCGGAGCCGGGGGATGTGGTGGAGATTGAGGCGGGAAGCGCTGCCCGCAGCTTCAGGGTGGCAGGGGTGCTGGAGACAGGCTCCTACTGGGACTCCTACATCTTCCTGCCCTTGGAGGAGCTGCAGCAGATGGTGGGCAGGAGCGGGATAGACATGATTCTGGTGGGGGCGCTGATAAAGCCAAAGGATGAGCTCGCAGTGAGGGCAGAGCTTTACGGCACAGAGGCGCTGTCGCCGGAGGAGTTTGAGGCGTGGTACTGCTCCCCCTACGCCTCGGCGATAGCCTACACCATAGCCGAGGTGGTGCCCAATGCCAGCGTCAGGGTGCTCAGAAGGGTCACAGAGGTGCAGGAGGAGCTTCTCAGGGCGTCTTCTGCTGCGTTTGTGGTGCTGTTTGCGGTCTCAGCTCTGGTGGCGGTGTTCTCAATTCTGAGTGCCCTGAGGATGTATGTGTCGGCGAAGCGCCGGGAGCTGGGAATAATGAGGGCACTGGGAGCTTCTGAGGCGAGGGCTGGGGTACAGCTTGCTCTGGAGGTGCTTGCAGCTTCGCTTCTTGCAGCGCTGCTTGCATATCCGCTGAGCGGTGCGGTGGCTGGTGCAGTAAGCCGGAGCGTCTTCGGAGCAGAGCTGGGCTCGCAGGGGGAGCTGCTGGTGCTCTCTCTTGCAGTGCCTCCTGCAGCGTCGCTGGTGGCGCTCCTCTTCCTGCGGAGGGAGCTCGGCAGAGAGCTGGTGGAGGTGCTCAGGTGATGCTTTTAAGGCTTGTGAAAGCGTCGCTGCGCCACAGGGCGAGGCTCTACCTGCCGATGGTGCTGGCGGTGTCGCTGGCTCTGGCGCTTGCCGGAACTGCGCTGATGGTTGGGAAGAGTTTTGAGAGCATAGTGGAGCAGAAGATGCAGATGTACGGGGCGAATGTGATTCTCACGCAGGTGGAGGAGGTGCCCGCGGGAGGCGTTGCTGTGGAGCTCAGGAGCGAGGAGCTTGAGGGCTCGGAGGTGCTGGTGGCGGTGGCAGACCTGGGGGCGCTGCTGGAGATGAACCCCGCATGGATGGTTCGTGGCGAGGGAGAGGTGCTCGTGGGTGCGGAGCTGGCGGAGCGCCTGGGCATAGCCCCCGGAGAGAGGGTGGTGCTGGCAGGC
>JALSIP010000072.1 GCA_026989875.1 archaeon | reverse complement strand
GCTCAGGCTGGAGTGGTAAACCGAAAGCGAGAGGTTGCCAGCCTGCGAGGGATGACAGGTGGAGCAGCTCACGTTCTCACCAGAAATGAAGCGGTGCTGCAGGCTGAAGGTGCCGGAGGGGAAGTACACCGCACTTAGCGCCACGAGGGCAAGCGCTGAAGCGAAGCCCAGCCACAGCAGCTTCATGGCTCAGCCTCCATCAGCCTCCCCCTGCGCATGAGCAGCCTGCGCTCCGCCTGCTCGGCAAGCTCCCTGCTGTGGGTAACGAGAAGCACCGCCGTTCCCTCCTCCCGGTTCATGCGCTTGATCATGCGCATCACCAGCGCCTCCGAGTCTTCATCAAGATCGCCGGTGGGCTCGTCTGCAAGAATCAGCTCGGGGTGGTTCATGAAGGCTCTCGCCACCGCCACCCTGCGCTGCTCGCCGCCGCTGAGCTGCCAGGGATAGGCGTGAAGCCTGTGCTCCATGCCCACCTGCTCCAAGAGCTCCCTCGCCCTTGCCTCAGCCTCCGCTTCCTCAGCGCCCGCAAGAGCCGCCGGGAGCAGCATGTTCTGCCTCACGCTCAGGGTGGGCAGCAGGCTTGAGAACTGGAACATGAACCCTATCTTTCTGTTCCTGAGGGCTGAGAGCTGCTCATCATCCAGACTCCAGATGTCCACACCATCTATCTCAACCCTGCCCACTGTCGGCTTCGCAAGCCCCCCTATCAGGGACAGAAGGGTGCTTTTCCCGCTTCCTGAATGCCCCGTCACCGCCACGAACTCTCCCCGGTCTATATTAAGAAACACATTTCTAACGGCGTAAACCTCATAATCTCCCAGACGGTATATCTTCGTGAGGTTGTTCACGCTGACCAGCATCTATTCACCCGCCCTTATGGCATGGTAGGGTTCAAGCCTTGAGCTCCTGTAGGCTGGCAGGATGCTTGCCAGCGTGCTCAGCACAAGCGCCACGTCTATTACGGCAACGCTAAGCAGCCCGGAATACAGCCTGTCTGGCATGGGGTAGGGCACGCCCAAGGAGGCGGAGATGTAGCTGCCAGCCTGGGAGAGCAGCAGGTAGCCGGCAACCACGCCCAGCATGCCGCCGGCTGTGGCGAGGATGCACACCTCAGCCAGAACATGCCCGAATATGAAGCGCTTAGTTGCGCCGAGGGCACGCAGGATTCCGAACTCGCGCATCCGCTCCCTGACGCTCATTGAGAGTATCACAGAAATCAGCAGCAGGGAGGTGCCCCAGATGACCCCGCTGAGGAGCAGCAGGCTGCCCAGCATAAGCTGCATCTGGCTGCGCACGTTAACCAGCGCCTTCTGCGCCACCACCGCTCCAAGCTCAGGAAAGTTGTACTCCACTGCCCTTGCCACCTTCTCTGCGTCCGCACCGGGCATGAGGCGCAGCATTATCACCGAAACCTCGCCCTCCTTCAGTCCAGCACCCCGGGTGAGCATGTACAGAGCCCCCAGGGGCATGAACACACCGCGGTCAAAGTAGCTTATCCCCGTGCTCTCCATCCTGCCCGCTATTGTGAAGCGGCTGCCGTAAATCTCTATCACGCTCCCGGGGGCAAGCGCATACTCGGAGCCCGTGAACACCTGCATCCTCCCGAGCCCGCCAGCCCGCTCTATCCAGGGCATAACTATGAAGTCCCGCGATGGGTCAAAGCCGACAAGCACGGCACCCTTCACCGAGCAGCATCCCTGAGATGCCTCCACGAAGGCAAGGGGAGAAGCTACCTCCACACCCTCAATCTTCTCAAGCTCATCCGCATAGCTGTAGCTGAGGTGCCACCTCACGGGCTTTGCGCCGAGAAGCACCCCCGCAGCCTCATCTTCAGCGCTTGCCGGCACCACCATTATATCTGCACCGAGCTGCGCCATGCTAAGCTTCAGGGAGGTGGACATGCTCAGGGTGAGAATAAGGGTGACAAACAGCGTTGCAGAGGCTATCGCTATTGCGGCAAGTATTCCTGCGGTTCTGAACTTACGCATCCTCAGGTTCTGAATTGCAAGGGTCAGGTACATTTTCATCTACTTACCCCTCATGCCGCTGCAGGAAAAGCTGATGAGTACTATGCACTCCTCCCGGATAAATTTCTTGCCATCCCAGAGCCAGGAGGCGAGGCTGCCTTCTGCAGAGGCTATGAGGTAGCTCGCCCCCTCCCAGACAGCCCTGCTCTCGTCTATTGCAGAGGGCACCGGCGAGCCGCCAGGGTGGGAGTGATAGAAGCCGAGAATCTCAAGCCCCTCCTCCTCAATCAGCTCAGCCACCTCCAGGAGCTCCCGCGGGGATATCTCGTACTCAGCCTCGGGCACCGGCGAGACGTTTTTGCAGGGCAGGGCGAGCAGGGCAAGCTTCACCCTACCCGAGCGTCTGCCTGCCACCACACCGCAGGCTTCCTCGGGCAGCCTTTTGCGTGAATCCCGCAGTATAAGCTCCTCCACATCCTGCGTGAGCAGAATCATCCCAGTCCGCTCACCCCCGCGGCAATCGCCAGCACACCCAGCAGGAGGCAGAGGTACTCAAACCTGCCCCTCCTCGCCACATCCAGCATGAGGTGTATGCTCAGCAGGCTCACCCCCAGGGACACCGCAGCACCTGCCACGGCGGATGCGCTCATTCCAGCACCTGCATTCACCAAGTTCAGCCCGAGTATTGCCGGCACCGCCATCAGGAAGCTCAGCCTCAGCGCCTCTGCCGGGCGGTATCCCAGCATGAGAAGCGTCGCTATGGTTATTCCTGAGCGGGAGATGCCCGGCATAACCGCAATGCCCTGCGCAAAGCCTGCAAGAGCCATGTCCTTTAAGCTTGCCACCTCGGCGCTCTTTCTGCCTCCTCCTCCCTGGAACCTGAGCACGGCAGCGGTGGCGAGCAGCGCCACGCCCACGAGCACGTTTATGGCACCCCCGGGAGCTGCTCCAAGCTCCTTCACCAGCACGAGGTAGAGGGGAGCTCCCGAGAGCCCTGAGGCGAGGGTTGCAACCAGCACAAACCGCAGTGCAGGCATGCTTAATTTCTGCCTGAAGTAGGCAACAACCGCTGCAGCGCTTCCCAAGTGGAGCAGGAACACGAGCTCAAGCGCCTCCCCGCCCCCCATTCCAAAGAAGTTCACCAGCAGCAGTAAAAGCATGGCTGAGCTGCTCACCGGCAGCCACTCTGTTACACCCTGCACAAACCCTGCAGCAATAGCTGGAAGAAGCTGCATGCTCAGAGCTTTCCGCGGTACCTCAGGTGTGCCTGCCGGGTCTCCTCCCTGGTATTGCCAGCCAGAACCGTCACCACCTGTCCAGGTGCCCAGACGTCCCTGAACACGAACCTCTCAACGGCACCCCGCTTCTCAAGCTCCGCCTTCTGCTCCTCCGAGAGCAGCTCGCCCACTATCTGCCCGGTCTCCGGGGCGAGATGCCCGCCGAGTATGACTATTCTGCGCTCGGTTCTGTACTGGCTGAACTTCGCCGGCAGCACATGCACCGGCTCGTAGCCCGCATTCCGCAGGTACTCAAACAGGTCATCAGCAAGCGCATAGTCAATGAGGTTAGCCACCACCAATATCCTCTTTTTCGCCCAGGAGGTGGTGTGCGGTATAACTATGAGGCTCTTCTCCACAGGATGAACGGCTATCAGGTCATCTACGCGCAGGTCTCCATCGTAGTCAAAGGGGAAAACCGCAGTGGCGCCTGTTCTGTTGTACGGTGCCTTCTTCGTGCCGTCCTTCTCATAGTAGCCAACCTGCCTGCCATCCACTATGGCGTAGATCTTTGAGCTGGTGACGCCGGCTACACCCTCAGGTGTGCCGTCGCCGTTGAAGTCCACCAGCACCGCATCCTTCACCGGCACACCGAAGTACTTCTCCTTAGTGCCGTCCTCACTGAACCTGTACAGGAAGGTGGAGAGTACTATTACCCCCTTCACATCCTCAGAGTCAAGAACCCTTACCTTCCAGCCCTCCTCGTAGTAAACCCTGCCCTCCCAGAGCACGCCACTGGGGGTGAAAACTCTAACGTCTCCGCGGCTGTCAACCACCACAACCTCGCCAAAGCTCCCGTCGTCGTCCACATCAGCCACACCCGCCGAGACTATGGGGTTCTCAAAGGTGGAGATGCTGTACCTCTTAGCCACAGCTCCCTCTTTTATGAAGGTGAGCGCCTGCCTCTCCACCGCAACAACGCTCTCCCTCACCCCGTCGCCGTCGGTGTCTGCAGCGAAGAGCTGGAGCACGGTGCTGGGTAGCTCTATGCTCCAGAGCTTGCTGCCGCCCGCAGAGTACGCAGCCACCTGCTTGCCCGCCGCAACCGCCGCCTCTTCGGCTTTGCCGTCACCGTCAAAGTCGCCAACCGCAATGGCTCTCGCCTGAGCGGGCAGCTCCCTCTCCCACAGCTTCTCTCCGTCCGGCGAATATGCCCACAGCGACCTGCCTGCTACAAGAATCTCCGCTCTGGCACCGCTGGTCAGAGAAGCCATCGCATAGGAGTCACTTATATCAACCTTGAAGGTGGTGGATACACTTGCGGTGCCGAACTTCACCACCCTGACGTTGCCTGTAACAGAATCAAGCACAGCCACCGCATCATTCACACCATCAGCATTCGTGTCAACGTAGGTGAAGTACACATTGCCATAAACACTCACATAGGAAACCTGCACGTAATCATCAAACTTCTCAGTGTATTCCTCCCCGTGCACTCCTGAAGCAGCAAGCAGCAGGAGCGCAACCGCAAGACCCAGTGCCCTCATGGGTAGAAGGTTACCCGAAGTGGTATATAATACTATCGCCCGTGCCGCGGGTAAACCCTCCAAAAAAGTGGAAATAGCGTGCTCAGTGGCACGCTAATATGCCGATGGAGTGGCGCGCAGCGTGGAAAAAGTCGTGGGTTGCCGGTATGGGTGTGAAGAACATCAGCCACAGCACAGCACCTGTCAGAGCCACGATGGCACCGAGCTGCGCCAGCAGGCTTAACTCCAGCCTGAATCTTGCATATTCCCTTCTGAAAATCAACCCGGCATCACCTCCTCTACAGACTCTGCCATACCCCATATATAAACCATGTGCAGAGCTTAACACTTCTTACCCGTACAGGCAAGTTTCGCTCATCCATACATCAGCTTCGCCAGCCTTCTTAGCCTCTCCCCACCCCGCACCTCGCAGGGCATCTCGGGCACAATGAGGACCTCTTTACCTGCAAGCATTTTCTCCAGCTCAGACAGACAGGCACGCTGCTCCTCAACCACCGCCCGCAGGTGTTCGCATGCATCCTGAAGTACGTGGTTAACCACAACCCGCTTCACCTCAATTCCAAACTCCTGAAGCTCCCCGAGCATCCTGTAAAGCTGGGCGATGCTCATCCTCTGGGGAGTGCACACAGGCACCACACCCACCCTGTCAGAGCAAAGAAACTCCAGAAGCTTCTTGCTGAGCTCCTTCCAGCCATCAATAATGTCAAACACACTTCTCCTGCTGCCGCCGGTCAGGGCTCTCATCCTGCTCATCACATCCTGAAAGCGCATGTAAACCCTGGCTGCCTGAGTGAGATGTTCTATGAACACCGCCGGCATTCTGAGCAGTCTCAGCGTATGCCCTGCAGGAGCGGTATCCCACACCACACGCTCGTAGCCTCCCTCCTCCACAATACCGAAGATGAAGTCCAGGGTGAATTCCTCATCAATACCCGGAGCGGTGCCAATATAATCAACGATACCCTCATCCACAGGCAGCAAAGAAGAAAGCACCTCATACACCTCACCTCCAAACTTCTGCTTCCATCGCTTCAGCACAGCCTCCGGACTGAGCTCCAGCGCATCCAGATTCCCGCTAACCTCAGTTATCCTGTCCCCGACACTGACCCCGAAAACATCGCCCAGCGAAGGTGCCGGGTCAGAAGTGAGAATAAGTGTCCTGAAGCCCATGGAGCTCAGGTGCACTGCCGTGGCTGCACTCAGGGTGGTCTTGCCAACTCCACCCTTACCGGAGAACATCACCACCTCATGCTCTGCAATCTCCCCGAAACCCATGTCCTCAGGCAGCTTCTCTCGCCTCAATCATCGCCTTTATGCGCTTGAGCCTGAAGAAGTTCTCCTTCTCCATCTCGTCCAGCCGCATCTTTATGTACTTAACGGTTGCTTCAAGCCTGGGCAGCAGCACATTCTCAAGGGCATTTACCCTGCGCTTGGTGCTCTCAATTTCCTTCGCGAGAAGCTTTATGCTCCTCTCAACCTCTGCAAGCTGCACCACCGCCTCAAGCGCCTCCTCAAACCTGGTTGCTGCCTCGTCAAGCTGCGTGTTTGTATCAGTAAACCCGTACCCACGCTCAAGCACGCCGCGCCGCACCTCTGCCAGCTCCAGCACGGGCACGCGCACACCCATTATGCTGCGGGTGTAGCTCTCTATGCCCGGAGATGGCTTTGTGGAGTAGGCGCACTCCATCACCTTCAGCGTGCCCAGGCTTGTCTGCGCCAGCATCAGCGCCTTGAAAGCACGCTCAAGATTCTCCTCAGCCCTGCGCCTTGCCCCTCTCGCCTCCTCAAGTATGTTGAAAAATTCCATTATCAGAGCGTCCCTCTTCTCCTTGAGCAGGCGGTGCCCCTTCTTCGCCAGCTTCACCTTAGTTCTGAGCTTCAGCAGCTCCATCCGTGTGGGGTTGACACCCTCTATTATCTCCGCCACCGTTTCAACCCCTGTACTTCGGATGGTACTTCTTTATGTACTCGTCCTTGATTCTCTTCAGCTCGCGCTCCGGCAGCAGGCTGAGAAGGTCCCATCCAATCTCAAGGGTGCGCTCTATATCCCTGTCCTCGTCCCTGCCCTGGGTCACGAACTCCCTCTCAAACCTGTCAGCAAACTCTAAGTACTTCTTGTCCTTATCAGTGAGAGCCTCCTCGCCCACCACTGCAACCAGGTCCCTGAGGTCCCTGCCCTCTGCGTATGCGCTGTAAAGCTGGTCGCTCACATTTGCGTGGTCCTCTCTTGTTCTGCCCTCACCGATTCCGCCCTTCATCAGCCTGGAGAGAGACGGTAGCACATCAACTGGCGGGTATATGCCCTTGCGGAAAAGCTCACGTGAGAGCACTATCTGCCCCTCGGTTATGTAGCCCGTGAGGTCAGGGATGGGGTGGGTTATATCGTCGTCGGGCATGGTGAGGATGGGCATCTGGGTTATTGAGCCCTTGGCGCCGCTCACCCTGCCGGCTCTCTCGTATATCGTTGCAAGGTCGGTGTACATGTAGCCGGGGTAGCCCCTTCTGCCTGGCACTTCACCCCTCGCAGCGGCTATCTCTCTGAGAGACTCGCAGTAGTTGGTCATGTCTGTCAGTATAACCAGCACGTGCATGTCCTGCTCGTAGGCGAAGTACTCAGCCGCTGTGAGAGCCATTCTGGGCGTCAGGATGCGCTCAATAGCCGGGTCATCGGCAAGGTTGAGGAAGGCGGTAACCTTCTCCAGGGCGCCAGTGCGCTCAAAGTCCTTCATGAAGAAGCTCGCCTCCTCGTAGGTTATGCCCATCGCCCCAAAAACCACCGCAAACTCCTCCTCCTCACCCAGCACCCTTGCCTGCCTCGCAATCTGCGCCGCAAGCTCGTTGTGCGGCAGACCCGAGCCGGAGAATATGGGAAGCTTCTGTCCGCGCACTAAGGTGTTCATACCATCTATGGTGGAGATGCCAGTCTGAATGAAGTCCCTGGGGAACTGGCGGGAGGCTGGATTTATGGGGTAACCGTGAATGTCAAGCTCATCCTCCGGTATAATCTCGGGACCCTTGTCTATGGGCTTGCCAGTGCCATCAAATATCCTGCCCAGCATGTCCATGCTCACGCCCAGCTTGACGGTCTCGCCGGTGAAGCGCACCTTTGTGCTTGAGGTGTCTATTCCACGGGTGCCCTCAAACACCTGCACCACAGCCTTGCCCAGGTGTGCCTCCAGCACCTGCCCCCTGCGCTTCTCGCCGTCTGGCGTCTCAATCTCCACCAGCTCACCGTATCCCACGCCCTCAACCCCCTCCACCACCATGAGGGGACCCGAGACCTCTGTGACAGAGGTGTACTCCCTGAGTGCTATCCCGGCAGGCATTCAGCTCACCTCCTGGCTGGCAAGCAGCGCATTTATCTGGGTCTTCATCTTCTTCCTTACCTCCTCCACCGCCTTCTCAAACTCCTGCTCCGGCACGTACTTCAGCCTCGCTATGTCATCCCTGACCTCAAGCTCGGCAATATCCTTAGCCCTCGCCCCATTTGCCACCGCATCACTGGCAAGCTCATAGAATTCAAGCATCACTTTAAGCATCAGGTACTGCTTGCGGGCGCTGCAGTAGGTGTCAACATCGTGGAAGGCGTTCTGCTGCAGGAAGTCCTCTCTTATGATTCTGGCACCCTCCAGCACCACACGCTCCTTCTCCGGCAGCGCATCAGGACCCACAAGCTGCACGATTTCCTGAAGCTCTGCCTCCTTCTGGAGCAGTGCCATGGCTCTGTTCCTGAGCTCCAGCCAGCCCCTGCCAATCTCCTCCTCCCACCATCTGGAGATGTCATCCAGGTAGAGGGAGTAGCTTCTCAACCAGTTGATGGCTGGGAAGTGCCTTCTGTCAGCCAGGCTTGCATCCAGCGCCCAGAAGACCTTGGTTATTCTCAGGGTGTTCTGAGTAACGGGCTCGGAGAAGTCTCCACCCGGGGGAGAGACCGCACCCACAACAGTCAGGCTGCCTATCCTGCTATCCCTGCCCAGGGTGACCACCTTGCCTGCACGCTCGTAGAAGTTCGCCAGACGTGATGCGAGGTAGGCAGGATAGCCCTCCTCACCCGGCATCTCCTCCAGCCTGCCCGAGATCTCCCTCATCGCCTCTGCCCAGCGCGAGGTGGAGTCTGCCATCAGCGCCACGCTGTAACCCATGTCCCTGTAGTACTCCCCCAAGGTTATGCCCGTGTAAACGCTGGCATCTCTCGCGGCGACGGGCATGTTGCTGGTATTTGCGATGAGCACGGTGCGCTCCATGAGAGGCTTGCCGGTCTTCGGGTCCTCCAGGTGCGGGAACTCCTCCAGCACCTCTGTCATCTCATTTCCCCGCTCTCCGCAGCCTATGTATATGAAGACGTCGGCATCGCACCACTTGGCGAGCTGGTGCCCCATGACGGTCTTGCCGGCGCCAAAAGGTCCTGGAATTGAGGCGGTGCCGCCCTTGGCAACCGGGAAAAAGGTGTCTATTATGCGCTGACCCGAGAGCAGCGGCTCCTGCGGTGGAAGCTTCTCCCTGAAGGGTCTGGCAGCTCTCACCGGCCAGCGATGCATCAGCTTAAGCTCCCTCTCACCCTCAGGGGTCTTAACCACCGCTATCGTGTCTTCAACGGTGTACTCACCTGCATCGGCTATCTCAACTATCTCACCCCTCACACCGGGTGGTACCATAACCCTGTGGTTTATAAGCTCTGTCTCCGGCACCTCGCCTATGAAGTCACCAGCCTCCACCTCCTCACCCTTCTTTACCAAGGGAGTGAAGCTCCACTTCTTGCTCCTGTCAAGGCTGGGCACATCAACACCGCGCTTGATGAACACGCCCGTCTCGCTCCTTATGACCTCCAAGGGGCGCTGCACCCCATCATACATCTGCTTGAGTATCCCTGGACCCAGCTCAACGCTGAGCTGCGCGCCAGTGCCCTCAACCCTCTCACCAGGCTTAACGCCTGCGGTTTCCTCATAAACCTGAATGGTTGCCCTATCTCCCTCAAGCTCTATTATCTCACCCATGAGCCTCTCTTCACCCACCCTAACAACCTCGTACATCATGCTCCCGCGCATCCCTTCCGCAACAACCACAGGTCCGGAGACCTTGATTATCCTGCCCACTCTGCTCACCTCCTACTCTATCTTTATCTCAACTCCCACCGCCCTTCTCACGAGCTCGTTGAGGGGGTCAACCTTCCTCTCAATCGCACCCCCCTTGTCCGGTATTTCCACCACAAGCGGAAAGCTCCGCTTCTCAAGAAGTCTCTCCATCTCCTCCCTGATGCTCTCCGCTAACCTCTCGGTTATTATCACCAGACCCGAATCCTCGCTCTTCAGAATCTCCCTGAACTTCTGCATAGCCTCCTCGGGAGATGCAACGGTGTGCACATCCTCAACACCAGCCAGCCTGAAGCCCGTGGTGGTGTCCCTGTCCCCTATGACGCTGATTCTCATCCGCCCACCTGCCCGAAAAGCACCCTCGCAGCCTCGTTGCGCAGCTCAGCCTCCGCACGCTCTAAGCGGGTCTCAAAGGTGTTGTCAACCTCTGTCCTGCCATCCCTGCTCCTGAGCACCACACCGCCAGAACCGCCTATTGCCTCCTCGGCGAGCTCAAATTTTATCCCCGCTGCCTTCTCAAGCTCTGAGATGAATCTCTTGCTGAAGATTTTTCTGTCCTGCTCCCTCACAAGAAGAATCGCATCCTTGCCAATGCTTTCTGCCGCTTCAACAATAAGATTCTTCAAAACTTCACGATATTTTTTCCTGTCTTTTGATATTGCCTCAAGTTCTTTTTTTACTTCAGAAAAAACGTGCATAATTACTTCCTCTTTTGTGTCAAGCATCTGCTTCTTTGCCCTGAGCCTGGCGCCGGCGATTATTCTGGCACGCTCACGCTCAGCCTCCCGTCTGGCGCGCTTTAAAATCTCATCGCGCCTGGCTTCTGCTTCCTGCTCTGCCTGCTTTCTCAGTTCTTCTGCCTTTGTCTGCGCCTCTTTGAGTATCTTCTCAGCTTCTCTGGCTGCATCCTCCTCAATAACTGATATTATCCTGCTCAGGTTTTCCTTCTGAACAGATACACTCATGACCATTCCTCCGTTTAAATGCCGGAAACAAGTGAGATTATGCGCTCCACAGCCTGAGGCACGCGCTCTTCTGCTTTTTTTCGCTCTTCTTCTGCACGTGCCGCACCTTCGGCAAGTATCTTCTCTGCCTCCTGCTCTGCCTCCTTCACCGCCTGCTTTAAAATGCTCTCCGCCTCTTTCTCAGCCTGCTGCACAGCTTTTTTCACAATCTCCTCAGCCTCACGCTCTGCCTGCTCCACAAGCGCCTTTGCCTCCGCTTCAGCCTGCTGAATCCGCTGCTCAGCCTTACGTTCCGCCTCCTGTATCTCACCTATCGCCTGTGCTATCATCACATCACCGCTCCGAGCAGAGGGACACACATCTAAAAGCAACCTCAGCCACTCCTGTGGTGTGTGAAGGTATTATTTAAATTTTTCGGAATAGGGGGTTTTGCATGCAGTGGCACAGTCGTGTGTCACATGCAGAAGGTTTACCCAAAATACCCCCGGCAATTGTGTGAGAGCTGGCAGGCTTCATTATCTTTATTATCAACACAGCTAACCGCATTCACCAGCATTGAGATTTTTCATGATCATATCGCACTGATATGTGTAATTTTCTCAAATTATGACAGTGTTAATGCTTTTTAATACGTTTTTTCTGTAGTTACGGATTATTTTCCGTAGCTTAATTCAAATTCAGTAATTATGCATTAATTATGAGGTTATATTATTTTAATGAGCCCCTACACCATATATATTGTTACTCAGATCCCAATTTTACACGTTTCTGATCATTTAAAAGCCAATATGGTGGAATAGAAGTGCCAGCATGCACCCACTTTCCATTCTGTCCATACCAGGTCTTCTTCAGAATTTCCAGCGGGGATGCCGGTGGATTACTGGTGTGCATTACAGATTTATAGCTTCCGAAAAGGTCAATACAAGCCCCGAGGTAGCAGCCCTGAGCCACCACAAAAGCTTAATTTAATAGGTGTGGTTCGCAATATATAATCTGAGTTATTGAGTTTATCACCGGGGATGACGCGACAAAATTATTGTGGTATTATCAATGTTAGGTTTTTGGGCTGCAGTGTATGAAGAAACTCAGGTATATAATCTCTGACCCGGAAATCTGCCATGGGAAGCCTGTTTTTAAAGGCACCAGAGTTTTAGTTTCCGATGTGCTGGATCTGCTCGCTGCTGGAAAGGATGTGGAGGGAATCCTGCAGGAGTATCCTCAGCTCAATGAGGAGATGGTAAGGGAAGCCTTAGAGTATGCTGCAATGCTGGTGAAGAGGGAGCATGTCATTGAAGTTTCTGCTTGATGAGAACGTCCCCAGCTCCGTGTTTAAATTTCTGAAGGAAAGGAAATACGATGCATTTTATGTTCCAAAAGGTGCTAAAGATAGAGATGTCGCAGAACTCGCAAAAAGGGAAAAAGCTGTGCTGGTTACGAGAGACTACGATTTTGCAAATATACTGCTCTACCCACCTCAGGAGTTCCACGGCATAATAATACTGAGGGTCCATCCTCCAGTGGCAGAGAAGCTGATAAGCTCTATGAAAAGTGTGCTTAAGGCAGAGGAAGATTTCAGAGGTAAGGTCTTTGTTGTGCTGGAGGACAGGATTAGAGTTTTAGAGTAGGCAGAGACCCTTAGAGAGTTACACATAAAAAATAGGGTAAAAAGCAGGAGTTTAATTGGTGAGAGCCATTAATTTTACAGCTATAATAAAAAAGGGAGAAACACCACGTTGCTCTCTATCCTGAGCTGGATGTGGTCAGTCAGGGCTACACAGTCGAAGAGCTCTATCCAATTTAAAAGAAGCGGTGGAGTTTTATATTGAGGAGATGAGATGGAGCAGTTGTTCCTAGTCACAAAGAAGTCAACATGGATACTCTTTCTGAGGTAATTAGGCAGGCAGGGCTGACGCGGTAGACCCCTGCGGTGTGCTTAGCGTCATGAAGGCGGTGGAAAAGCTTATGAGGCAAGTTGTGAGGTAGCCCCCGGCACGGCTGCCATCCCCGCCTGCTTGCTTACGAATTAACCAATTACTCGTGATACGTTAGCGAATTTTCAAGTTATTGGAAAAATCAAAGAATACGGGGAAAGGGAGTTAAACCGCAAGAATTAAGCCCCGAGGGGGATTTGAACCCCCGACCTGGTGATTACGAATCACCCGCTCTGCCGGCTGAGCTACCGGGGCGTATTCACTAATCAGCACCCTTCACAAATTTAATATTTTTAAGAATCACTGTGCCTGTCTCTGCACTCCCTGAACACATTCGCCTCGCATGCGTCGCACACCTTCCTGTTCAGGTACTTGAAGGCGCTTGATATAGCCTCCTTTTTGGTATTGTGAATTTCAACAGCCTCTGCGAACTTCTCCTTTTCCATGGCATCCACGATCTCCTCATCCACGTGAATCATCATCAGCTTAATATTTCTGTTACCCAGCTCCTCGGACAGGTCCTTCAGGGCGTCCACGCCTGAGGTATCCAGGTAGTACACCGCTGCCATGTCAAGCACCACCACTCTAACGCCCTCATACTTCTCAACCATTCTGAGCACCTCATCCCTCATGTGCTCCGCATTCACATATATCCAGGGACCCTCCGGCTTCAGAATAAGTATCTGACTGCACGAGGGGTTTGCGTCCGGGGATGATATAAAGTAGCCGGTCTCCCTGTCCTTGGTCACCACATGCACCTTTGTATGCATCGTCCTCCACACGTACAGCGCGAGGGCGAGCACCACACCCACGGCTATGCCATCATCCGGCTTCAGCAGCAGCGAGACCGCGAAGGTTGTGAACGCCACGGCACCGTCGTACCTGTTAATCCTGTATATGTGCAGGAGCTGCTGGGGTTTGAAGAGCTTCATCACCGCCATTATAACTATCACCGCCAGCATGAACTTTGGCAGGTAGGTGAAGAGGGGGGTGAGCACCGTTATTGAGAGCAGCGTCAGCACGCTGAATATTATAATAGACACGCCTGTTCGTGCGCCGCTGGACCAGTTAACGCTCGTGCCCGAGAAGCTGCCGCACACCGGGTAACCCTTGAAGAAGGCGGTGGCGATGTTTGCGAGCCCCTGCCCTATGAACTCCTGCCCGAAGTCCACCTTCTGCTTGGTGTTGTACGCCACTATCTTGGATATGGAGTAGGTTTCGGTCATCCCCACAATGGATATAACAATCGCAGCCACCAGCAGCGCGCCTATTCTGGAGAAATCACCCAGAGGCAGCGCTGGCTCTGGCAGACCGCTCGGCAGGGAGCCAACCACCTCCACCCCTTTCTCCTCCAGCCCTCCAAAGTACACCACCAGCGTGAGCGCCGTGAGCACCAGCAGCGTCTCCGGCACCTTGGGGTAGCGCTTGTGGATTAGCGTCATAGAAAGAAACGCCACAACCGACAGCCCCAGCACCAGCATGTTCGTCTCCGGCAGCTTCTCCACGATATTCACGAACATCATCACAATGTACTCCTCCTTCTCCACGTGCACCCCGAAGATGTACTTGAGCTGCGTTGCGGTAATTATCAGAGCCGCCGCATTAACAAACCCTATAACAGCCGCGTGGGAGATGATGTTAAGTATGAACGTCAGGCGCAGCAGCGCTATGAGGAGTATAATCACACCCACCATCAGGGAGAGTGTAGCTGCAAGCATCACGTACTCTCCCGAGCCAGGCTCCGCGATAGGCGAGAGGGAGGTGTACACCAGCACCGTCATCACGCCCACCGGACCTGTGAAGAGCAGCCTGTTGCTTCCGAAAAGTATCGCCATTAAAGGTGCCACAAAGCTCGCGTAAAGCCCGTATATCGGCGGCAGCCCCGCCACTAAGGCATAAGCCATGGCTTTGGGTATCATGCTCACGCCCAGGTTTATCCCGGAAATCAGGTCAAAGTAAAAATAGCTTGACCTGTAGTTCCTGAGCCAGCTCAGCGCAGGTATCAGCCTCTCAAGGTTCACCTGTTCACCTCCTTCATGGGCTCACCGCAACCTGCAGCATCAACCCGGTGCAAAAACAAACGCGTTCAGTGCACCTCCTTCGGAGTATGGATTGAGTAGGGAAACGATTAGGAGAAGGTTGT
>JALSIP010000071.1 GCA_026989875.1 archaeon | reverse complement strand
TTCACGATAATGAGCCTTGATGAAGGGCTTGAGGAGGCTGTGAAGAAAGCTGAGGCTGTTGACTACATAAGAAAGCCCTTCAGCGTTGACGTGATGACCGAGAAGGTGCGGAGAATCCTGAGAGCTGCAGAGGCATGAACTTCAAGCAGGTGCCCAGAATCCCCACTCCAGAGGAGCTTATAGAGCATGCCTTTTCAAGGGCGAGAAGACGCCACAGGCTGGGCAGAGCGCAGGGAAGATGGTCCCCTGAAAGGCGGCGGATAGTGCTTGCGAGCGCCTCTGCGAGAAGGTGGCTGGACAGAATTCTGGTCAGAATGCGTGGGGTGGAGGAGCTTTCACCCTTCTACAGGGAGCTTGTTGATGTGCTGGTCGGCGCTGAGGAGCTTGAGCGCAGCCTGAGGTCGCTGCGCTGGGCTTCCAGAAAGATAGAGAGAATGGAGGGGGAGTGCCTGCGCAGGCTGAACAGGGCGAGGAGCGCGGAGGAGGCGAGGCAGATCAGAAGGGAGTTTTACGGCAGGATGGCTTCCCTGCTCAGGAGCATAGGGGAGGAGCTCAGCTACCTGAGGGACGCCAGGGAGAAGCTCAAGAATCTGCCGAGCTTCAGGGATGTCTTCACGGCGGTTATTGCCGGCGCCCCCAATGTTGGAAAGTCATCGCTGCTGCGACAGCTCACAGGCTCGGAGCCCAGAATAGAGAGCTACCCCTTCACCACCACAAGCCTGCTGGTGGGATACCTCAGGCAGGGGTTCAGGGAGGTGCAGCTTGTTGACACTCCCGGGCTTCTGGACCGCAGCCCCGAGGAGATGAACACCGCCGAGAGGCAGTGCATGCTTGCCCTGAGGCACTTAGCTGAGCTGGTGGTGTTCGTGTTTGACCCCTCAGAGAGCTGCGGCTACACCATGGAGCAGCAGATGCGCATCCATGACGCGGTAGCCTCCAGCCTGAAGGTTGAGATGCTGAGGGTGGTGAACAAGACCGACCTGCTGCAGAAGGAGCAGGTTGAGGAGCTCAGGAAAAGAGAGCCCTTCAGAAGCGCGGTGGTGTGCTCTGCCAGGCTCGGCAGCGGCATTGAAAAGCTTAAGAGCAGAATACTTGAATATGTTAATTATCAAAGTTTATAGAAATGGCAAAGGTCATGGTGGTGGATGACGAGCCAGAGATGGTTTTTCTGCTGAGAAGCGTGCTGGAGGCTGGGGGGCACAGGGTTGCTGTTGCCTTCTCGGGTGAGGAGGCGCTGGAGAAGCTTGAGCAGGAGAAGCCGGAGCTGGTGCTGCTGGATGTGATGATGCCGGGCATGAGCGGCTGGGAGGCGTGCAGGGAGATTAAGCGGAGGTGGCCAGAGGTTATTGTTGCGATGCTGACAATTAAGGGTGAGGATGAGGACAAGCTGGTGAGCCTTGAGGAGGCGGGTGCTGACTGGCACATACGAAAGCCTTTTGATAATGAGGCGCTGCTGCGCACTGTAAACTGGCTTCTTGAAAGACATATACGCAGGGAGTAGTATGAGTATCTCCATAACCGTCTGCTCGGGTAAGGGTGGCACCGGCAAGAGCACCATCGTGGCTAACTTAGGAGCCGCTCTCGCAAGGCTCGGCAAGGATGTGGTGATTCTTGATGCCGACATAAACATGGGCAGCCTGGAGCTGATTCTTGGCATGGAGGGGATGGAGGTAACCCTGAGGGACGTGCTGGCAGGAGAGGCGGAGGTGTATGAGGCTATCTACACAGGACCCAGCGGGCTCAGGGTGATTCCGGCAGGCGTGTCGCTGGCAAACCTGCAGGGGCTCGCCAGGGAGAACCTGGGGGAGGTGGTGAATGCCCTGAAGAGGGTTGATTTCCTGCTGATTGACTCTCCTCCAGGACTGGGAAGGGGCGTGATCTCTGCCATCTCCGCCTCCAGAGAGGTGCTGCTGGTGGTGGTGCCGGAGATTTCGTCGCTGAGTGATGCGCTTAAAGCCAAAATCGTGGCGAACAAGCTGGGAGCGCACGTGGTGGGGGCGGTGCTCAACCGCACCACCTTCCAGGCGGGTGACCTGAGCGCCAAGGAGGTGGGCAGCATCCTGGAGGTGCCCATTCTGGCGGTGGTGCCGGAGGATGTGGAGGTGCGCAGGAGCTCGGCGTTTGCCCAGCCCTTCGTGCTCAGGGCGCCTGACTCGCCGGCAGCTCAGGCGGTGATGGAGCTTGCCTCCAAGATTGCGGGCGAAGTTTACATGCCCCCCGGGAGGGGCGAAACTTTTATTGAGCGCCTCCTCCAGGTTATAGATGAGTGAGGGAGGCGCATGGACTACGAGACCTTTGAGCATGAGGCAGATGTGGGCATAGCAGGCTACGGCAGAAGCCTTGAGGAGGCTTTTGAGAATGCTGCCAGAGCCATGTTCTCGGTGATGGTTGAGCTTGAGAGCGTTGCACCCAAGGAGAGGGTGAGGATAGAGGTGGAGGCTGAGGAGGCAGACATCCTGCTGGTGGAGTGGCTGAATGAGCTGCTTTCGCAGGCTCACCTGCGGAGCATGCTTTTCAGCGATTTTGAGGTGAGGGTTGAGGGTGATGGGATGCTCAGGCTTGAGGGCACGGCTAAGGGGGAGAGGATTGACCCCGAGAGGCACAGGCTGAAGGTGGAGGTGAAGGCTGCCACCTACTCCATGCTGGAGGTGGGCAGGGAGGGTGAGAGGTACTTTGCCAGGTGCGTTGTGGATGTGTGAGGGTGATGGGAATGGAGCTGAAGAGCCTCAGGAAGAGGGATGAGTACGAGTGGGAGATTCCGAAGCAGGGATGCATGAGGGTGCCAGGCAGGATATTCGCCACCAGAGCGCTGCTGGAGGAGATGGATGAGAAGGTGAGGGAGCAGATAAGCAATGTTGCCTGCCTCCCGGGTATTCAAAAGGCTGCCATAGCCATGCCAGATGCACACTGGGGCTACGGCTTCCCCATAGGCGGCGTGGGCGCCTTTGACCCTGAAGAGAATGGAGTGATATGCATGGGGGGCATAGGGTTTGATATCTCCTGCGGAGTGCGAACGATGAGGACGGGTATGAGCATAGAGGAGCTGAAGCCCAGGATTGAGAGGCTGGTGGAGGAGCTGTACCGCAGGGTGCCCGCAGGGCTGGGAAGCAGGGGGAAGCTGCACCTGAGCATGCAGGGTATTGATGAGGTGCTCAGAGGCGGCGCGGTGTGGGCAGTGGAGAAGGGCTACGGCTATGAGGAGGACCTGGAGTTCATTGAGGAGCGGGGCAGAATGGAGGGAGCGAAGCCGGAGAATGTGTCTGATAAAGCCAAGAAGCGCCAGCTCCATGAGGTGGGCACGCTGGGCTCGGGTAACCACTACTTGGAGGTGCAGTACGTCAGCGAGGTGTACGATGCAGAGGCGGCGAGGGTTTACGGGCTTGAGAAGGGCAGCGTGGTGGTTTCTGTGCACTGCGGCTCCAGGGCGCTGGGGCACCAGATTGGCATGGACTACATAAAGGAGCTCTACAGGGCTGCGAAGAAGTACGGGATACCCATAAGGGACAAGGAGCTGGCGTGCGCACCCATAAAGTCGCCGGAGGGTGAGAGGTACTTTTCAGCGGTGGCTGCGGGTATAAACTGCGCGCTCGCCAACCGCCAGGTTATATCCCACTTGGTCAGGCAGGTGTTTGAGGATGTGGTGCCGGAGGCTGAGGTGAAGATGCTCTACGACATAAGCCACAACACCTGCAAACCCGAGGAGCACGTGGTTGAGGGCAGGAGGAGGCTGCTGTACGTGCACCGCAAGGGCTCAACCAGGGCTCTGGGTCCCGGAAGAAGGGAGGTGCCGAAGGCTTACAGGAGTGTGGGGCAACCTGTGCTCATAGGCGGAACCATGGGAACGTGCTCTTTCATCCTGCGGGGCACCGAGGATGGCCTGGAGAAAGCCTTCGGAAGCGCGTGCCACGGCGCGGGAAGGGCGATGTCCAGGAAGCAGGCGAAGCGGGTGTACAGGGGCGAGAGGGTGGTGCAGGAGCTCAGGTCAAAGGGGATACTGGTGAAGGCTCACTCCTGGGCGGGAGTGGCGGAGGAGGCGCCGGGCGCCTACAAGGACGTGGAGAAGGTGGTTAATGCGGTGCACGCCGCAGGGCTGGCGTACAGGGTGGTGAAGCTCAAGCCAGTTGCGTGCGTGAAGGGGTAGGTTTATAAGCCGGTTTGCTGCAGTAGGTGATTAAAGGCGGTGGTTGAGATGCAGAAGAAGGTCGGGGACATAATGACCCAGGATGTTGTGTCTGTGAAGCTTGATTCAACGGTGGCGGAGATTCTTGACACCATGCTTAAAAACAACATTTCAGGTGTGGTGGTGGTGGACAGCGGCGGAGATGTGGTGGGCATTGTTTCTGCTCTGGATATATTCAAGCTCGCCACCAACGAGCACATTGACTTCTGCTACACCGCCGAGGACATCATGACACCCTATACCATCTCTGTAACCCCGGATACCACGGTGGAGGAGGCGAGCAGAATCATGCTGCAGCACGGGATTCACCGCTTGGTGGTAACCGCCTCGCCCACCAGAAAGAAGCCCTTAGGTATCGTTACCTCCACGGATATCCTGAGGGTGCTGGGGGAGAGTGCAAGGCAGACGGAGTGCGTGAGAGAGAGGAGGTAGATGGCTGAGTACGGGGTGAAGCTGAGAGAGCTGCCCGCGCATGAGCGCCCCAGGGAGAGGCTGATGGAGCTGGGAGCGGGGGCGCTCTCGGATGCGGAGCTGCTGGCGATTCTGCTGAGGACCGGCACCAAGGATGAGAGCGTGCTCAGCCTGGCACAGCGCCTGCTCAGGAGGTACTCCCTGGGGGAGCTTGCGAGAGCCAGCGTGGCGGAGCTGAAGAAGGTCAGGGGAATAAGCGACGCCAAGGCGTGCGAGATTGCGGCATGTTTTGAGCTTGCCAGAAGGCTTGAGGCGGGAAGGGAGAGGCGGAGGTTTGTGAGGAGCTCTGACGACGCCTACAGGGTCATGTACCCGCACTTGGCGCAGAAGCGGGTGGAGGTTTTCGCATGCATATACCTGAACTCCAAGAACAGGGTGCTGAGGGTGGCTGAGCTGTCTGTTGGCGGAATGGAGGCGAGCGTGGTGCAGCCGAGGGAGGTTTACAGGTTAGCTCTGGAGGAGGGCGCCACCAGGGTTATAGTGGGGCACAACCACCCGAGCGGTGACCCGGAGCCCAGCCAGGATGACCTGAGGATAACGGCGGCGCTCTCGGCAGCGGGTGACCTGCTGGGCATTGAGCTGCTGGACCACCTGATAGTGGGGGATGGATGCTACGTGAGCCTGCGGGACCGCGGGCGGCTGAGAGGATGAGGCATGGCAAAAATCGCCATAATCGGTGGCACAGGCGAGTTTGGCAGGGTTTTTGCCAGAGTCTTTGCCAGAGAGGGACACGAGGTGGTTATAACGGGCAGAGACGAGCTCAAGGGCAGACGGGTTGCCTCGGAGACAGGCGCACACTTCCTGAGGGACAACAGGAGCGCCGCAGCTCAGGCGGATGTGGTTATAGTGAGCGTGCCCATAGAGAGCACGGTGGAGGTAATAGAGGAGGTGGCGCCTGAGGTCAGGGAGGGCGCCCTGCTGACGGACTTTACAAGCGTTAAGGTTGAGCCCTGCAGGGCTATGCTTGAGCATGCGGCTGAGGGGGTGGAGGTGGTGGGCATGCACCCGATGTTCGGACCGAGGGTGGCGAGCCTGGAGGGGATGGTGTTCATCCTCACACCCCTGAGAACGGGCAGGTGGTGGGGATGGCTGCAGGAGTGGCTGCGCAGGCATGGTGCAAAAATGGTGGTGACCACGCCGGAGGAGCATGACAGAATGATGAGCGTGGTGCAGTGCATGACCCACTTCACCTACATAAGCGCAGCCAGCACGCTCAGAGAGCTGGGCGTGGATGTGAGGGAGACAAGGAGGTTTGCCTCGCCGATTTACGAGCTGATGCTTGACCTCATAGCCAGAATAGTGGGGCAGAACCCGCACCTCTACGCCAGCATACAGCTCCACAACCCCTTCGCAAGGGAGGTGCGCCGGAGGTTTGTGGAGAGCAGCATGCGCCTCAGGGAGGTGCTGGACGCCGGGAAGAGGGAGGAGTTTGTGAGAATCATGGCGCAGGCTGCCAGGCACATGGGGGACGTGAGCTCGGCGATGGGCAGGAGCGACAAGGCGATAGCTGCCCTGAGGGAGGAGTTCAGGAGGCTGCAGGAGAGCAGGGGCAGAGAGGTGGCGCTGAGGCACATTTACTCAGGAGCGGTGCACGTGGGCGTGGTGGAGGAGGTTGAGCCGGAGAGTGTGACGCTGCGCTGCGGAAGGCGCAGGATTAAGCTGAAGCTGGCTAACGTGGAGCTGCTGCCGGAGCGGGAGGTGCTGAGGGTGAAGGCGCAGCGCCTGCCCCACCAGACCAGGGACTTCTCGGTTCTGCTGCCGGAGCATGCCAGCGCGGAGGTTATAGCAAGCCTGCTGAGGAGCGTGAAGGGGGTGCTTGAGTGCACGCCGGTGGAGGAGTACAGGGGGAGCGGAATTCCAGAGGGGATGAAGAGCGTGCTCTTCAGGGTGGAGGGCGTGGAGGCTGACTTCGGAGAGGTGGAGCGCCTGCTCAGGGGAATCGGCGGCAGGCTAAGATAGCCTCTTTTTTATGTAGTTCTCCACCATGCCGATGAGCAGGAAGAGCAGCAGCACCAGAAATACAACCTTCGTGTAGCCGTACTTTACAGCAAGCTGGGTGAACCACACCTTGATCAGACCCACCTTGGGTATGACCAGAACCACCTTGCCGCGGAGCAGGTTCTCGGTCACAGGCGGTGCAATGGGGTTCTCCGGGTTCTGGTCAGGCAGGGGATTGGTGGCGTTGTTGTCGCCTTTGGTGTACAGCAGAATTCTGCCGTCGTCCTCCTGGATGTCTATCACCCGGTGAACCACCAGGATTCTGCTCAGGGGGTTGTAGTAAACGATTATGTCCCCAACCTTAACCTCGTCTATGCTGACGCCCTTTATCACCACCAGGTCGCCCACGTTCAGGGTGGGCTCCATGCTCCTGCTCACAACCGCCATCATGGGACGCTCAGCACCGAGCACCGCTCCCAGGGTGAAGTTGATGAGAATCGCAAGCGCCAGCCCGATAGCTATGTACTTCAGGGTGTCCTTGAGCTCCTTGCCGATGTCCATGCAACCGCCTTCTCGCTACATGAGGTGAAGTATAACCATGCTCACAATATCTCCATAAACCGCCGAGAGCAGCACACCAAGGGTGATGGGTATGACAAAGGGTACAGCAGGCGATACCCATACCTCACCCTCACCTGTAGCTTTCCCGAGCTCGGCGTCGGTGGTGAGGAGGAAGCGAAAGCGCCTGCCATCTCCATAAACTGCCTCATAATGCCTTATTTCGCTGGCTTTCCTGGGATACCCCAGAAACAGGGCGTAGAGCTCCGAGAGGCTGCTCACACGCCTGAGGTGCTTCAGGTTCTTCAGGAAGATGAGCAGGGGGAGGAGCAGGGTCAGGATGATGGCGTTCACGAAGACTGAAAGCGTGAAAACGGGGAAGAGGGTGGTCACTGGCTTCATGTAGTAGGGGAAGAGCACGGCTATGCCCAGCAGAATCTTGGCGTCTCCGCCGCCCATGAGCTTCAGCCTGTGCAGGGGGAGCACGAGCAAAGAGGTTACCGCGAGAGAGATGCCGAGCTGTAGCAGGTAGAGCGTGCCGTACCTGTGGAGATCGTGCAGCCCGAAGAGCATGCCGAGCGCCACGAGGCTGAGCCAGGAGGGGTCGTCTATCTCCCTGCGCCTCCAGTCCAGCAGGCTGGCATAGCCGAGAATGAGCATCGCTAAGGTGAGCTTCAGCACCGGCGTGTCCATGGGCAGATGTTGAAACCCAAAGTATTTATAGGTTTAGAGAGATTTTAGAAGTGGGTGCAGAGCGTGCAGGACGCCTTTGTTTCTCCAGCAGAGCTCGGCAGAAGGTGCGGCGAGTTCAAGGATGCCTGGTATGCAGCGCTCAGACGGGTGGAGACTCTGGCTGACTTCACGCCGGAAATGACAGGGGAGCTGGAGGGAAGCATGAGAGCGCTGAGGGGCGAGCTTGAGGAGCTGGTTTCCGGGCTTGAGGTGCTGGCGAGGTCGGTGAAGAGGGCTGCACCGGAGAGCGCGGGAGAGGTGAATGGCATAGCTGAGGCGCTGGAGAAGCGCCTGAGAGAGCTTCTGGCTGCGGTGGAGGATGAGCTTCATCAGCTTGAAAGCTTCAGAAGGGTGATGGGCAGGGTTGAGAGCCTGAGGGATGAGCTGAAGCGGGTGGAGGGGGAGTACAGGGAGGTGATGAACAGGGTTAGCACCCTCTGCACCAGGTTCTTTGAGAGGAGGGAGGCGCTGCGGATAGCAGAGGAGAAGAGCAGGGAGCGGCTGAGGGAGGCGCTGGAGGGTATTGAGAGGGAGTTTGCGGAGAAGGCTGCAGAAATAGCGGCGGGCAGGGAGATATGGTTTGCGGGCAGGAGGGTGAAGCCGGAGGAGATTTTTGAGCTTCTGATGGAGAGCGGCAGGGCTGAGGATATTGAGATACGCGCGGAGGAGCGCAGGGGTTTCCTGGGCATAGGCGGGGGTGAGGATTCGGAGGCTAAGGCAAAGCAGGAGGTGCTGAGGTTCTTAGCTCAGGAGACGCTGGAGAGGGCAAGGCTTGCCAGGATGAGGGAGGCTGAGAACCTGAAGCGCACGAGGCTGGAGTTTGCAGACCTGGAGTCCTTGGAGGAGGCGTGCAGGGAGGTGGAGAAGCGCAGGAGGGAGATTGAGGCGTACATGGCGGAGCTCAGGGAGAAGCTGGCTGAGGAGGAGAGGGGGGTGGGCAGGAACTTTTCTGATTACGATGTGGTGCTGGAGCTCAGGGAGAGCCTGCGCTCAAGGGCAGAGCCTATGAGCGAGATGGTGGAGGCTCTGGTTGAGTGCGTGGAGAGGCTGGGCGAGGGCGTGGAGGTGGAGTCTGACCCGGAGAAGCGCAGGCTGCGCCTCCGCATTAAGGAGCTTGAGGAGCAGCTTGAGGCTGAGAGGGAAAAGGCTGCAAGCCTCAGGAGGCGTGCGGAGGAGCTGGAGAGCAGGCTGGAGGAGCTTCAGGCTGCGCTGGAGGCTGAGAGGAGGGAGGCTGAGAGGCTGCGAGCTGAGCTGGCGCAGCTCAGGGAGACGGAAAGGGAGCTGAGGGAGACCTGCAGGGGTCTGGAGGACAGCCTCAGGAGCACGCTGCAGACCCTTGAGGAGGCTGCTGAGAGGCTCAGGGGCTCGGTGAATGGCTGAGTTTCTGAAGCCGGAGGAGCTCGGGAAGCTGGCTGAGGCGTGGTACGGGATTGAGAGGGAGCTGGAGGGGCTGAGGCACTTCAGCACCGCTGGCGAGGCTCTCGCGGAGAGGCTTGAGGAGATCGGGGAGGCTGCGGCAGGGCTGGGCAGGCTTGCCGGGGAGGTGTGCGTCTCTGCCATGCATCACCTGCCTGAGAAGAGGGAGTTCTTCCAGCGTGCAATGGAGGAGCTTGAGAGCGCTGCGGAGGAGCTGCGCACCCGTGCACTGAATTCTGCGGGCATGCTGAGGAGGCGGGCTGCGCTGGAGGCTGAGCTTGCAGAGCTTGAGGCTGAGCTCGGGCAGGCTGAGAAGGAGGCAGGGAGGCTGAAGGGGCAGGCTGAGGATGCCTGCGGGCGGGCTGAGAGGCTGCGAGCCGAGCTGGAGCGGAGGGTGGCTGAGATACGGGAGGAGACGGATGCGGGGCTGGTGGAGATAAGGGAGGCTTTCGCTGCCAGGGTGGAGGGGCTGCTTGCAGGCAGGGGTGTGAGGCTATACGGCAGGCAGGCTTCTGCTCTGGAGGTGCTGGAGGAGCTGATACGCGAGCCGGAGGCTGGGCTGGAGGTGCAGGGTGAGGGAGGCGGGGAGCTGGTGAGGGCGCTGCGCAGGCTGGCACAGGAGTGCGCCGGCAGGATGAGGGCGGTGCTGCTCAGGGAGAAGCACAGGATAGCGGAGGCTGAGGCAGAGCTCCGGCTGCAGGAGGCTGAGGAGAGGTGCAGGGCTCTGAGGGCTGAGCTGGAGAGGGCTGAGAGCAGGCTCGCCTCGCTTGGCATGCGTGCTGAGGAGCTGGGGGGTGAGCTTGCAGGGCTGGGGGTGCCGGGTGGCTACGCGGGCGTGCTTGAGCTCAGGGAGGAGCTGATGCGCATACTTGAGAGGTGCAGCCTGAGGCGTGCGCTGTTTGCGGAGCTGGAGAGGATTCATGAGGTGGAGCCCGAGGATCCGGAGAAGAGGGACCTGCGCCTCCGCATTAAGGAGCTTGAGGAGGAGCTTGAGGCTGAGAGGCGGGAGGCTGCAAGCCTCAGGAGGCGTGCGGAGGAGCTGGCAGGGCTCAGGAGGGAGGCTGAGGAGGCGGCGGAGGCGCTGAGGGCTGAGCTGGAGGAGGCGAGGGCGGAGCTTGAGCTGCTGAGGCGCAGAGAGGAGGCGCTTAAGGCTGAGCTGGCAGAGCTCAGGAAGGTGGCTGAGCGGGAGCGCCGAGCTGCGGCGATGCGTGAGAAGGAGCTCAGGGAGAGGCTGGAGGAGCTCGGGAGGCGTGCGGCTGAGCTTGAGGAGCAGCTTGCGGGGGAGAGGCGGGAGGCTGGGAGGCTTCGCGGAGAGCTGCGCAGGCTTGAGCGCAGGCTGAGGGTGCTGGAGGGGCGGAGGGAGCGTGAGGATAGAGGGGGTGCGGAGGAGGAGGCTTATCTGAGCGAGAAGCTCAGCGCACTGCGCAGAAGGAGGTAGCTCAGGGGGTTATGAGGGTGCCAGCCCTTCCTGCAAGGGCTCTGGCTGTGCTCTCAGCGCTCCTGCCGTCGGCAACCCTGCAGCTCATCCCGAACCTCTGAAGCAGCTCAGGAAGGTAGGGGTCAACGCAGGTTTCGCCCAGCTCCGAGAGCTCTGAGGCACTGATGCTGCTGACCACCCTCCCGTCCAGGATTACCCCGGGCACGTCGGTGAGGATGAGCAGCTCCCGCAGGTTCAGCAGGTGGGCGATGTAGCAGGCGATGCTGTCGCCGGTAACCTGCCAGGAGTGGGGCAGCGGGTCAAGAGCTCTGAGCAGGGTGTATGGCAGCAGCACGGCAGGCAGCGAGCCTCTGAGGCTGCTTCTGGCGGGCACGCCGGCAACCGCCGAGATGAGCTCGCCGTATGCCTCCATGGCGGCGATTGCCATGAAGTGGGCGCTGCGCTCCGGAAGGCGGTGCCTCCTGTAGGCGCTCCTCACTGCGTCCGCAAATACACCCCCGCCAGGAACGAGCAGCACCCTGTGCCTCCTGAGCACGCTGCAGGTCTCTTCTAAGTGCTCCATGAGGCTGCCGCCCAGCTTTACAACACGCATGCTATCGCCCCTCAAGGAGCATAGCTGCCAGACCCAGGCAGGGCAGGTTGTCGCTGGCTGGAAGGTGCTCTGCAAGCTCCACCCAGGGCATGCCCGCAAGCAAAGCCACACGCCTGCCTAAGGGCACGCCGCAGCCGCCGAGGTAGAGGGTCTCCAGAGCGTGGGCGTCGCAAACCCTGCGCACCGCCTCAGCCACGGCAGAAGCCTGCCTCTCTGCTAAGTAGCGGCAGAGCTCTTCAAGCTCCTCCTCGCCCACCTCCCCTACTTCGGCGCACACCTGCCTTGCAATCCGCCTGAGCGCCGCCTCTCTGCTCTTCTCCCTGCCGTCAGGGGTGGCGCAGGTGTAGGCTTCCTGCCCGAGCTCGCCCAGCACTAAGTAGAGGTCTGCCGCCACCGCGAACACCTCCGCAGCCTGACGGAGCATGAAGCCCCGCAGGGGCACCTTCTCGGATATGGCGCAGAGGGGGGTTCGCAGGAAGCCTGTGTAAACCAGCTGACCTGCCATTAGCCTGGCAAGGTCACCATGCCTGTGCAGCTTCTCACCCCTCCTGAAGGGCAGCACGTCGCTGGTGGTGGAGCCTATGTCCAGGAGCACACCCTCGCCGAACCTGCGCTCCATCAGGTAGATGCTTGCTAAGTAGTTGGCGCCGGCGCAGCTCGCATCAGGGACGCTCACCAGCTCCATGTCCAGGGTGAGAAACCTCGCCTCAGGAAATGCCTGAAGCACAGCCCCGGAGATGCGCTCCACGCCCTCGGCTCTGCTGCTGAAGATGTCGCAGAGCTCCCCGGTCATGGTAACAGCCACAGCATCTGGTGAATGCCTGCTGCCGAGCAGCGCTAAGTGCTCTTCCAGAGCTCTGAGACCCTTCCAGAGGGGCAGGTAGGCTGAGGAGCTCTCAAGCACCCTGCCGCTCTCGTCCATGAGCAGGTGCTTGGTGTTTGCGCCGCCTATGTCAAGGGTGAGTATCACGGCAGCACCTCCAGAGCTATGGTGTAGCCACCTGTGGAGGCGATCTCCTGCATCCCCTGCTTTATGCTGCCCCTGAGCTTTCTGACACCCACCTTCTGCCTGAGCTGAACTGAAGGTAGCTGCCTGCCTTCGGCGTTCCTGAGGAGCAGCTCTCCGAGGCTGGTGTCCAGTGCTCTGGTAAGCCCTGCGGCGGGTGTGGTGAGGCGCGGGTTCACCTCTATTATCCAGGTGTGCTCGCCCTGCACAAAGTCCACGCCCACGTAGCCGTGCAGCCCCTTTATCCTGGATGCCGCCTCTATGACCTCCTCGGGCACCTGCCTGGAGATTATCTCTCCGCCGGCATAGGAGGTGCCGCTGAACCGCTGGGTGTTGAGGCTCAGCACGTGCACGTCGTCTCCGACGAGCAGGGAAGCGCTCATTGCTCTGCCCGGCACCAGCTCCTGAAGCAGCCAGCCCCGGGGCACCCGCTCAAGCTCCTCCTCGCTGCGCACGAGCATCCTCTCGCCGCCTTCGCCAACCCTGGGCTTTGCCACCAGCGGAGGCTCCAGAGTGCAGGTGCCGTCGTAAAGCTCGGTCTCGGGCTGGGGCAGACCGCGGAGCGCACGGTGGCAGAGAAGCTTGTCCCCCGCAATCCTCACGCCCTCCGGGGAGGAGCCCAAGTTGAGGGTGCCTGCCTTCTCCAGAACGCGTGTGAGCTCAAGCAGCACACCCCCGCTCTCGGGTGCTATGACAAGTGCATGCTCGCACTCTTCTGCGAGCTCCTGGAATCTCTGCATCCAGCCCGCATGCGAGGGAGTGGTGCGCACGCGGAGAAGCTCGGAGAAGCTGGCGTGCATCGCCCTGAACATCGCCAGCCCTTCCACCGCAATCCCAGCCGGCAGGCTAACGGGCGTGCAGGTGGCGTACTCAAACAGGAAGAGCATGAAATAAGGTGGTGCACAGAGGTATTAAGTTTGCGTCCATGCGGGGACACCGCCAAATAGCAGCAGAGGGTGAAAGCCAGGGCTTCTGATAACCCCGGCAGAGGAACGTGGCATGTCCGCGTCCAGGAGAAATTTCGCCTCAGGCATGGATAAGTCCTAATCTCCTCCCTGGCAGCTATCCTGGTGGCGTCTTCCTTTTTGATTCCGTTGTGCCTTTTATTACAGGTTTGCCATGCCTGATCTCAGGGTCTATTAATTTTTATCATCCCGTTGTGCGGATGGGCTATGCAAGATGCTGACTCTGTTATATCTCCTAACATTGAAAATCTGGATATTTTCCGGGCGGGAAGTCAGTCAATACCATGCCTTTGAGCAACCTCTGTAATTGTTATCTGCTTTAGTAGTACTCTGTTGCTGATTGGGTGTCTGTGACAGCTGTAACCTTAGGCTTAGACCTTAGTAGGTGTGTCTCGTTAGCTTCACACCTGACATCCATCTTCCACTTCAAGCTTTTCAAGAACAAATTCTCTCACTTTTTCAGCTATCGCTATTGACTCTTCCGCTTCCGGCTCTAAGATTTCATCCTCTATCTCGGGATATCTAACAGTAATTCCTTTAGGATGTTCGCATCTACAAGTTCCCTGAAACTATCATCTATCTCAATACATTTTTCAAAAGCAGAGTTATATCGTGAGTTTTACTAAAGGGCTTGTTGTGATAGGTTAAAAAAGCTTTCAAATACTTCTCTATAGCCTGTTGTGAGTGGAACAGGGAATAATCATATATTTCTGATTCAAATAGCTTCTTTGCAGAAATTATGTCCCTGTCAGCCTTTTTTAGCCATCCTCTTACATATTTTATGATTTGTTCCTTCATATTGCATTACCTTCTAAGGTTGCCATGCCAACTATTGATCCGTAAACATCTTTAAGTTCTTCCTGATATTTTTTGCTTACAACTATTATATCAACTGGTATGTTAATTTCCCAAACGATTTTTCTATGGGTCTCATGGATAAACTCATATTTTTTGTTTTTATCCAGTTTGTTTTTAGTAACCACGAGCACGTCCCAGTCGCTTTCTTCCCTGCTGTCGCCTCTCGCCCTGGAGCCGAAGAGTATTATTTTATCTATTTCAATACCATGCCTTTGAGCAACCTCTGTAATTGCCTTCTTTATCTGCTTTAGTATGTCTTCCATAATACTCTGTTCAAATCCTAACCTTTTAAATAGATTGCCGGGGCTGCTCAGGAGCACCGCCCTTAGCGCTCTCTTCTGAAGAGGGCGAGGGAAAAGCTGTGCCAGCTCCGAGTGATTCAGATCTTTGTTATGCCTATGCAGCGTTTCCGGTTATTTCACCCGGACTTCCTGTATCCCCTTCTCCAGTCGTAGAGGAGATATGATATGGCGAACAGATATGCTAATCCAGATATTATGAGACTTATCATCTGGATTCTCTGTCCTGTGAATTCTATTGTTACCTCATGCCTACCTGTTTCATTTATATAGAATGAGTTTATGAAGTAGTAGCTTGGTGTTGATCTGTACTCTTTTCCGTTAACATAAGCCTTCCACATTCTGTGGTAGGTGTTTGAGAATACCAGAATGTAAGGTCCTGTTGAATCTACTTCAACCACCCATTTGGATGGTCTTATTTTCCTGAATTCAATATATGTAACGTTGTTCCTGCTTTTAGGCTCTATAGTGTAGTTCTCAAGAGGGTGGCTATCTTCAAACAGGAATATTTTCGCACCCAAAATGTTCTCAAGTTTTGTTCTGTTTATATTACCGCGGTATATGGAGAACCTATCAATGTATATAGTTCCTTTAAAGTTTTTATCCGGAATGGCAAGAACAACTCTTGATACCCTGTCCCACATAATGTTTCCATAAACCGCTGCTGGC
>JALSIP010000070.1 GCA_026989875.1 archaeon | reverse complement strand
TATCCTGAGCCTGGTGGGGTCCGCGAAGACCTTGAAGGTCTTTGCCTTGAGCTCAAGCCATCTCTGCTCCACCATGGTATGTTTCTGAACCTCACTGGTTAAATCTGTTTCCCCGCAGGCGGTGTGATGCAGGTGCATGCCTGTAACAAAAGTTTAAATACGATGACGATGCAGTAGCATTGCTAAGGGGGTAGGATAATGGGTGCTGCGAATGCTGTGGACCTGGCTACGAGAGTGGATGAGGTTGGCTTCCCCGAGTTTACGGCAAAGCTGATCGGGGACGTGTTTGATGCACTTGTGGCTGCGATGATAAGGCAGCAGGAGGCGTATGCTGACCTGCTGGAGAAGGTTGCGAAGAGCATTGAGGACTTTGAGGCGCAGGAAGTGCAGGACGAGGAGATTGATGCCTGGCTTCTTGAGCAGTTTCCGGAGCTTGATAATAACTGCGAGCCAAAGACTCCCGTGGAAACCGCCATCGCCTCTAACAAAACGCTGCGCTGTGATCAGATACAAAAGCTTGACTACCTGCTCGGGAGCACCGCCAAGGAGCTCGGCGAAGCAGACAGCTTCAGCGCCATCGTCAGAGAGGGCAACAACTACAGGGAAACGTACGAGCTGCAGGAAGAGAATGTGGTGCTGATAAAGAGGCTTGTCAGGCGCAAGATAGCAAAAAAGCGACTGGACGCTCTGAAAGAGCTGGTTTCCATGGGTATAGTCAGGGTGGTGGTTGAGAGCGGCAGGATAAAAACCCGCTTGGACTTCACCACCTACGGCGGAGAGAGGCAGAGCACCCTCTACACCAGGTACAGACGCAAGACCTGGGGCTTTGGCGGTCGTGGAGGTATATGGGGCAGCATATTCGGTCTCTCTCTGGGTGGCGGTATAAGAAGTATGAGCGTCTCCACCTACACCAGAAAGAACACCGCCTACACCTCCGCAAAGATTGAGATAGGCGGTGAGGTGGAGATAAATATAAGAGGCGACTACGTGCCCCTGAAGCCGCCAGAGGAGTGAAATGCTCAGGCTTGGAGAGGTAGTCTCAAGGCTGGTTCAGGATGCAGCTTCCGGCATCCGCGCCGCCGAGACTGAGGCGGAGCTTAAGAGGCAGGAGATAGCGGAGATGCTTGAAAAGCCGGAAGAGGAGCTCGTCAGCGACGAGGAGGTGGACGAGTTCCTCAGAACCCACTTTCCTGACCCGAAGGTGCCCGGGGAGACTGCCATAAGAGCCGGGGCAGCCTACGTCTCTCCAGAATTCCTGAAGCTCAGGGTGGATGTTGAGGAGTTTCCACCCATTTCCAAGGTGCTCGGCATAAAGCTTTCCAGGGGAGAGCTGGCACCTGGCAGGGTGGTGGTGGGCAAAAGGGCGCTGCCTGTGCTAACCCCGGAGGCGGTGGCGAGAATCAGGCGGGAGGTCAGAAAAAAGCTCGGACAGAAGCGGAAGAAGGCTCTCAGGAGCATGCTGACCACCGGCATGCCCGTGCCTCAGGTTGAAACCGTGAGCATTGAGCTCAGAGCTGGCTTTGAGAGGGACCTCAGAATAAATATACCCCGCATCTACGAGGCTGACAGGATTCAGCCAGAAGCCGTGGGAAAGCTCAGGATAAAAATGAGGCTGGAGAGGTAGTGCATGCTGCTCAGCGAGATTATCATGCTCCTCCACTCTGAGCTGCAGAAGGGTGTGAGGGAGATTGAGAGGCGCAGGGAGAGCGGCTTGTTCCTTTCGGTGGAGAGCGTGAGCCTGGAGCTTCCCTTCTCTGCATCCCTGAGAGAGGCTGAGGAGGGCATGCCCCAGGAGGTAAAGGGCAGGATAAAGAGGCTCAACATGGATGTGGTGCCGGGTGAGGGTGATGGCAGGCTGGTGGTGAGGTTTGCCCCGGTGCGGCAGCCACCGGAGGAGGCAGAGGTGGCTGAGCGTGAAGGGGAGCCAGAGGTGGAGGCAGAGCCGCAGGAGGCTCCCGAAAGCCTCGCTAAAAGGGCGGGAATCCAGCTTGAGGACGCCAGAAGGCTCGTTGACGCCCACAAGCTCAGACAGATGGGCGCACGGAGCGAGACCGCAGAGGTGCTCGTGAGCCTGGGGCTTACTCCGGAGAGGCTGGCAAAGATGAGCACGAAAAGCGTGCTAAGGGTTATTGAGCGCGCCGCCGAGAGGGGGAGGGTGCCGAAGGAGTACACGCTGAATCTGGGAGAGATTGAGGCGGTTGTCCACAGGGCGAGAGCTGCCAAGGGTGAGAGGTAGTGCGCTTCTTCATAGCAGACGTCTTTGCCACAGCCAAGTACACCGGCAACCCCCTTGCGGTGGTAGCTGATGCCGGAGCTCTCGGCGCCCGGGAGATGCAGCTCATTGCCAGGGAGATGAACTACTCCGAAACCA
>JALSIP010000069.1 GCA_026989875.1 archaeon | reverse complement strand
AGCAGGTTGATAAGCGCTTTGAGCAGATGGAAAAGAGGTTTGAGCAGATTGAGGGCGAGATAAAGTTCATGAGCCACGAGATAATGTCAATCAAGAGCGACATCATAAACCTGCTGAAGGAGAAGCTTTAGCACGCTTTCAGAGCCTGCAGCTCCAGCTCAAGCGCAGCCACCGGGTACTCAAGCTCAAACCTCTCCAGCACCTCCGGGTGCACCTCACCCAGCACGCCTGCCCTCCTTCCCGCCACCACCACTGCCGCGCACCTGCCCTCAATGAAGGCGCCATCCGTAGCAGGCACGAACTCCGCCCGCACGCCAAAGTCCCGCATCAGCCCCTGGGCAACGCCTTTAATCTCTGCAAACCCCGCCTTAGCATGCACCACCGCCATCGCCACCCTTCTGCTCCTCACTGCCCTTCCCTCCTCCATCAGGAGCACATCCCCTGCCTCAAAAATCCTCTGCGGCAGCTCGCAGTGCCTGTTCTGCCTCAGCGTTGCCAGCAGCTTTGGCAGGAGGGAGGTTCTCACGAGGGTGTGCTCCTCGCTTATCGGGTTCCTTAGCTTCACCGCTCTTCCGCTCCTGCGCATGCTTCTGAAGTTCTCCTGCTCGTTGCTCAGCATCAGGTTGAGCACCTCAGTGAACCCGTAGCCGGGCATCAGCGCTCTGAGCTTCTGCTCCAGCCTCTCCAGCTCCAGCTCCTCACCGGGCTGCGGCAGGCTCAGCGCTGCCCCCTCAATCCTGTCGTACCCGTAGCCTATGGCGATGTCCTCCACCACATCAATCACGTGCATAACATCGCACCTGTAGCATGGCACCCTCACCTTCAGCCTCTCCCCCTCTGCCACCGCCTCATAGCCCATCCGCCTCAGGCTCTCCACAGCCTCCTCTTCGGTGATGCTGAACCCCAGCATCCTGCGCACGTACTCCAGGCCAACCTCCAGCTCCTCGGGCTCAAGCTCGGGCGTTACCTTCCCTCCTTCTGGATACTCCACCACCACACCCCTCAGCCTGAACCCCCGCTCAGCCATGGCGGTGGCAATAACATTCAGCGCATGCCTCACCGCCCTCTGCTCCGTGCCCGTAACCTCAATCAGCAGGTGTCTGCTCTGCTCTGTGACCTTGGTGAGCTCCGAGTTTATTATCGGCGGCAGGCTCAGCACCCTTCCTCTGGAGTCAAGCACCACCGGCAGCTTCTCAGCCCCCTTCAGGATGTGCCCGTACTCCCTGCCCTTCGGATGCCTCTCCAGCACCTCACCCGGCGTCATCTCCGTCCTCTCCCCCAGGGGCACAAACCTCAGCTCCCCCCTCCCTGCAGCCCTGTACACCAGCGGCGGCTTCACCTCCCGCATGTCATGCACGCCTATGGATGCCAGCTTCCTGTCCCTTCCCAGCGCCCAGTGCAGCTTCTCCTGCAACTCCATCAGCTCGCCCACCAGCGTCTCATCCAGCTCAGCTTCAAGCACCTCACAGCATGCAATGTACGGGCGCACCTTCAGCACGCTCTCCTCCACCACCAATTTAATTTCCGGAGGCTCCGCACGGTACTCCCTCAGCCCCGGCTCAATACCCAGGAACGCCCTGTAGGCTCTTGCCACTCCCTCTGCGGAGTACAGGTCCGGGCGGTTGGGGAAGTACTCCACATACACATGCTCACCCTCCACCCCCTCCACATCGCACCCCAGCATCGGCATCCTCTCAATCAGCTCCTCAGCCTCCACACCTCCCCCCATGAGCCTCAGCACCTCCTCAAGCCTGAGCTTTATCACCGGCATTACCTCACCTCCCTGCTCTGAATCCAGGGAATCTCGCCCATATAGAGCATGCGTATGTCCTCAATGCCCAGGCGCAGCATTGCCAGGCGCTCCACCCCCAGCCCCCAGGCGAGCACAGGCACCTTTATACCCAGGGGCTCCGTAACCTCCGGGCGGAAAATTCCAGCGCCGCCGAGCTCCAGCCACCTTTCTCTGTCCTCTAAGTAAACCTCCACCTCCAGGCTCGGCTCCGTGTACGGGAAGTACCCCGGGCGGAACCTCAGTCTTTCAAACCCCATCCTCCTGTAGAACTCTCTGAGAATGCCCAGCAGGTGCGCAAATCCCACATCCCCTGCAACGATGCCCTCAACCTGATGGAACTCCGGCAGATGCCGGTAGGTTATGCGCTCCTTTCTGAACACCCTGCCTATGCAGAAAACCTTTACCGGCAGCTCTGGAGACGAGGCGAGGTAGCGTATTGTGGCGGAGGTGGTGTGGGTTCTCAGCAGCGCCCTCTCAGCCTCCTCCCTGCTCCACTCCCTCCCCCATCCCTTTGAGCCCCTCAGCCTGCCCGTGTGCGCCTCCATGACCGCCTGCACCAGCCGCTCCTCAGGAAGCTCAGCCTTTGCCGGCTCAGCC
>JALSIP010000068.1 GCA_026989875.1 archaeon | reverse complement strand
GACCCCCGAGTACGGGTTCATGCGGGTGGGAAGCATATTCACCACCTCACCCGAGAGCCTGAGAAACTGTGCCAGCCTGGGTGAGCCCTGCAGAAGCTGCGACATTCTTGAGGTCTGCGGCGGCAGGTGCCTGTTCATCAACCTGGCAAAAGACTGGGTGGGTGATGAGGGCTATGCCATGATATGCTCAACCGTGCGCCATCTGGTGGCTGAGCTTGAGGCTGCAGCGCCGGAGGTGAGGAGGCTTCTGGAGAAGGGCGCAATACCTGAGGAAGCCTTCAGCTACGCGGAGGTGCACAACGACTGCGAGGTGGTGCCCTGAGCTTTTAACTGGTTACTTGCCTGCATGGGTGCTATGGGCATAGAGTTCGTGAGGGAGCCCTTCTCCCGCGAGGAAAGCCTGGCATGCTTAGAGCACTACGTGCGCGAGTGGTTTGAGCGCACCTTCAGCGAGCTCACTCCGCCCCAGAGGTTCTCCTTCAGGCTCATCTCTCAGGGGGAGAACGTGATAATCACCGCCCCCACGGGCTCGGGCAAGACCTTGGCGGGGTTCCTGGCGATACTGAGCGAGCTCTTCAAGCTGGGTGAGGAGGGCAGGCTTGAGGACGGCGTCTACTGCATATACGTCTCACCCCTGAAGGCACTGGACAACGACGTGAAGAAGAACCTTCTCGTGCCTCTGCGAGAGATACGCGAGATAGCTAAGGAGCATGGCATAGAGCTGCCAGAGCTTCGCATAGCCGTGCGCACGGGCGATGTCTCCGCGAGCGAGAAGCAGCGCCAGCTCCGCAAGCCACCCCACATCCTCATAACCACTCCTGAAAGCCTGGCTGTGCTCCTCAACGCCCCCAGATTCGTGGAGCGCCTGCGCAGCCTGCGCTGGGTCGTGGTGGACGAGATTCACGAGCTGGCGAACAACAAGCGGGGCGTGCACCTCTCGCTCAGCTTAGAGCGCCTGCGCGAGCTTGTGGGCAGGGAGTTCGTGCGCATAGGCCTGGGGGCAACGCTGCACCCCTTAGAGGAGGCGGCAAGGTACTTAGCCGGCTACGGCGATGACGGCGAGCCGAGAAGCTGCAAGATTGTGGACGTGAGCTGGTACAAGAGGTACGACTTAAAGGTTCTCTGCCCGGTCAGAGACATAGTGCACGCTTCCGCAGAGGAGATAAACTCGGCGCTCTACGAGCTGCTGGACGGGCTGATTTCTTCCCACACCACCACGCTAATATTCACCAACACCCGCTCGGGCACGGAGCGGGTTGTTTACCAGCTCAAAGCACGCTGGCCAGAGAAGTATTCTGACGAGAACCTCGGCGCGCACCACGGCTCGCTCTCGCGGGAGATTCGCTTGGAGGTGGAGGACAGGCTCAAGAGGGGAGAGCTAAAGGCGGTGGTGTGCTCCACCTCGCTGGAGCTGGGCATAGACATCGGCTATGTTGACTTGGTGGTGCAGATAGGCTCGCCCAAGAGCGTGACGCGAGCGGTTCAGCGAATTGGAAGAAGCGGGCACCGCTTCAGGGATGTGGCTAAGGGGAGGATAATCGCCCTTGACAGGGACGACCTGGTGGAGTGTGCGGTGATGCTGCGCTGCGCAGAGCAGCGCCGCTTGGACGAGCTCCAGATTCCGAAGAACTGCTTGGACATTCTTGCCCAGCACCTCGTGGGCATGGCTCTTGAGAGACGCTGGAAGGTTGAAGAGGCTCTCCGCGTGGTGCGCAGGAGCTACTGCTACCGCGAGCTCAGCCAGGAGAGCTTTATCTCGCTGCTGCGCTACTTAGCGGGGCACTACGCGGAGCTTGAGGACAGGAGGGTTTACGGCAAGCTGTGGTTTGATGAGGAGAGCATGGAGTTCGGCAGGCGCGGGAAGTACACCCGCATAATCTATTACCTGAACCTGGGGGCTATCCCGGATGAGGTTAAGGTGGACGTTTATCTCCTGCCTGAGAAGCGCTACGTGGGCGGGATAGAGGAGGGCTTCTTGGAGCGCCTGCGCAGGGGGGATATATTCGTGCTGGGGGGCAGGCTCTACAGGTTCAGGTACGCCCGCGGCATGCGCTGCTATGTTGAGAGAGCCGGCAAGGATGCTGTGCCCACCATACCCGCCTGGTTCTCGGAGATGCTGCCGCTGAGCTTTGACCTGGCGCTGGAGGTGCAGAAGTTCAGGAGCATGCTCAGGGAGAAGCTGGAGCGGGGTGAGGGCAGGGAGGAGATAATCCGCTGGCTGATGGAGAGCTATCCCGTGGATGCCAGCTCTGCCAGCTCAATATACGAGTACTTCAGGGAGCAGTTTCTTTACACCAGGATACCCGGCTACTTGGAGCTCCATGTGGAGCTCACCAGAGACTTAGCAGGGAAGCGCTTCATAGTGTTCCACTCTCTCTTCGGCAGGAGGGTCAACGACGCCCTCTCGCGGGC
>JALSIP010000067.1 GCA_026989875.1 archaeon | reverse complement strand
TATCAGCTTCTCAAGGTTCACCTGTTCACCTCCTTCATGGGCTCACCGCAACCTGCAGCATCAACCCGGTGCAAAAACAAACGCGTTCAGTGCACCTCCTTCGGAGTATGGATGGAGTAGGGAAACGATTAGGAGAAGGTTGTAGAGGTATTTAAATTTTTTGTTCATCCATGCCCTTTTCCGCACCGCATGTACGGAGTATCAGCATTCTCATGCACTCTCCGACACCTCCCAGGATGACGATAGAAAGGTTTAAGAAAGCCCGGGGGAAAGTGATGGCGTATGTATGCAGTGCTCGGTTGCGGCACCGCCGGCTACCTTGCAGCCAGCAAGCTGCAGGAGCAGGGGAAAAAGGTGCTCATAGTTGACAGCGATGAGAAGAGAGTTGAAAGCCTCAAGGAGAGGGAATTTGAGAGGGTGATACAGGGGGACATAACCGACGTTGCCACCCTACGGGAGGCTGGAATTGAGGACGCAGAAGCCGTGCTCATCCTCACCACAGACGTGGAGCTCAACAGGAAAGCTGCTGAAACCGTGCGGAAGCTCAGCGAAAGCGTGCCCATCATCGTGAGAGGCGGCAAAGAAGCAGGCGCAAAGGAGTTTGAGGGGCTTGACGTTGACGTGGTGATAAATCCCACCGTTGTTGTTGCAAACGTTGCAATAGACTCGCTGTATGAAATTGAGCTGAAGAAAAAGCTCAGAATGCTGCGCAAGATAATAGAGGACGCTCCCAAGGGCGTGGCAATCGTAACCCAGGACAACCCCGACCCTGACGCCATAGCGAGTGCGCTTTCCCTGAAGAAGATAGTGGAGCACTTCGGTGGCATGGCGGAGATAATCTACGGGGGTGAGATAGGGCATGAGGAGAACCGTGCGCTTGTTAATCTCTTAGGACTCAGCCTCACACCCATCTCCAAGGTCAGGGACCTCAGGAGCTACTCAAAGATTGCCCTGATAGAGTGCTCAATACCCGGGGAGAACAACCCCCTGCCCAGGAGCATAGCTCCGGACATAGTCATAGACCACCACCCCGTGGAGGAGAGCAAGGTGAAGGCAGAGTACAGGGACATCCGCCCTGAGGTCGGTGCAACCTCCACCATACTAACCGAATACTTAGTTCACCTGGGCATAGAGATAACCCCCGAGCTCGCCACGGCGCTGCTTTATGGAATAAAGACGGACACCAACGACTTCACAAGAGGTACAACCGCCCAGGATTTAAGGGCGGTGGCAGTGCTGTATCCCAAGGCTGACCACGACCTGCTCATGAAGATAGAAACTCCTGTTATGTCTGCCGAAACCTTAGATGTGCTGAGCGAGGCTATAAGGAACAGGAAGATCAGGGGGAGCTTTCTGCTCACCAACGTGGGCTTCATAAGAGACAGAGACACCCTGCCCCAGGCTGCAGACCACCTGCTGCGCTTGGAGGGCATATCCACAGTGCTGGTTTACGGTATAGGCGGGGACGTGATTCACATCTCAGGCAGAAACAGGGACATACGCATAAACCTGGGCGAGGTGATGCAGAAGGCTTTCGGCAACATAGGCAGCGCCGGCGGGCATGCCACCGCTGCTGCTGCAAAGATACCCTTAGGGCTATTCGGCGGCGTGAAGGACAAGGCATCGCTGCTGAAGCTTGCGGAAGAGGCTGTGACTGACAGGTTCTTCAGGGCTGTGGGCATTGAGGCTGAGGAGGAGACGTGAGCTTCTGCTGCGCCAGCCTTCTGACAGTGCTCCAGCTTTTTCTCACGAAGTGCGGAAGCTCCGGGTAGTGTCTTTTCAGGAAGGCAATAGTCTTGGGGTCAGATGGATAGCCGCTGCCGAAATCTCCGTACTTCTCCCTCAGCTCCGCAAGCTTTCTGTCCCTCACCACCTTCGCTATTATTGATGCCGCAGACACCACAGGATATCGCTCATCCGCCCTGCTCTCCATCACAACCCTGCATCCCGCACCCAGTTCTGCTCTGCCACTCCTGCCTATAAGGTCAACATAAGCCACATCAGGCTTAAGGGCAGCAAGCAGCCTGCGCACAGCTTCAATCTGAATAACATTCAGGCTCTTTCCAGAGTGTATGCGCCTGTCTATCTCCCGGGGTGTTATCTCCTCAACTTTCCATCTGTAGCCCGTGAGAGCCTCAAAGATCTCCTCCCTTCTTGCAGGTGTGAGCTTCTTTGAGTCCCTCACACCCAGCATCTCAAGCTCAGAAAGCTCATCCTCCGCGCATGCAAAGCAGGCAACTATCATGCTGCCCAGCACAGGTCCGCGCCCAGCCTCATCCACCCCCGCTATGAGCATATTCAAGCCTCACAGTATAAAAACAGCGCAGGCTATGACCGTGGTCCACTCACCCTTCCGCTCAACCACCGCACTCTGGGTCACGTTGAAGGTCTTAACGATTTTGTCGCTGAGCCTGAAGA
>JALSIP010000066.1 GCA_026989875.1 archaeon | reverse complement strand
GCTCCGTGGTCGGTTATCACCTCTCTTATCCTTCGGATGTGCCTGTAGCGCTCAAGAGCTTCCTTCAGCACCGCTATGGAAGCGTCAACGCTCCTGCGCTTGCACTCTCTCGCAGCGAGCACCATCCTTGAGCAGTCGTCCAGCACCGCCACTACCCACCTGCCATTGTGCTGGAACCAGTCCATGTGCACTGCACTTAAAGCATGCTTGCGCTCATACCTGACCCACGGCCTCTTTCTGCCTCTTTTATTCGGTTCTTCCATGGCTAAACCCTCCTCTAAGAGTATTTTGTGAACTACATTGTTGTCAACCTTTATCCCATTATTCTTCCTCAAATATGCAGCTATGCCAGTAGCCGAGCACTTAAGCTTAGCCTTAGCCCATAGGACCTCGTCTCTGAGGTTCTCAGGGTAACTGGCGTGAGGCTTCCTGCCAGGACGCTTTAAAACAGGAACCTCGCCAGTCTCGCGGTAGTGCTTGACAAGCTGCTGCACACGACGCTGAGTGACTCCAAATTGCTTCGCAACAAAAGCCGTACGGAGACCATAGTCCACAACACGCTTGACTATCCTCTCAACATCACCATGACTCAGCTTCATCAAAGGCTCGTGCAAACTACTGCACAAGCGAAATGTTTGGCAGATAACACACCGCTACCTCTTCAGCAGCTTCTCCTTTATCCTCTCCCAGATGCCCGGCTTTTCGTTCATGCTGCTGTCCAGCATCTTCCTGGCGGTGTGTATCTGCCTGAGGGTGATGTCCTCCTCCTCTTCCATACGCACCCCCTCGTGAGTCTCTACGCTTTCAGATTCCTGCGGTGATGCTTATAAAGGTTGCCTCATCATGGCAGGTATAGGTAGCCTTTCCAGACGGCCGGCGGTCAGTTATATTTATTTACCCCATTTAGCCATGCACTACCATGAAGCCCCGCACCTATGCTGAGGCAGGCGTTGACATCTCCTTGGAATCCCTTGCAGTAAAAGCTATGGCAGAGCATCTTGGCAGGACGCTCGCCTACCGCGCTGGTAAGGTTGGAGAAAGTCTGACGGGCATAGGTCACTTTTCAGCGCTGGTGAAGCTCAGCTCCTCCCATGCCCTCGCAATAAACACAGATGGCGTCGGCAGCAAGCTGCTGGTTGCTCAGGCAGCGGGCAGGTATGAGACCGTGGGCATAGACCTGGTGGCAATGAATGCCAACGACATAGTATGTCTCGGAGCCGAGCCTCTGGTGATGGTTGACTACCTTGCGGTTGAAAAGCCAGAGCCCAGGATTGCCGGCGAGATTGCAAGAGGCATAGCCGAAGGGGCAAGAATGGCGGGTGTAAGCGTGGTGGGCGGTGAGACAGCAACCCTGCCGGAGATGGTCAGGGGGATTGACTTAGCCGGCACCATGGTGGGTATTGTTGAGCTCTCCCGCATAGTCACGGGCAGGGAGATAGTGCCGGGCGATACCGTGGTCGGGCTCAGAAGCAGCGGCATCCACAGCAATGGCTTGACCCTCGCCAGGAAGCTTATTCTGAGCGAGCACGATCTGGAGGATGAGGTTCTACCAGGCAGGAAAGCCTGGCAGGTGCTTCTGGAACCCACGAGAATCTACGTGCGCGAGGTGCTTGAGCTTGTGGAAAGGGTTGAAGTTCACGGAATGGCTCACATCACGGGAGGCGGGCTTGCTAACCTGTGCAGAATAACAGAGCACGGCTTTCTGCTGGACAGTCTGCCCGAGCCCCAGGAGGAGTTCCGGCTCATCCAGGAGCTCGGCGGCATTAGCATAGATGAGATGTACCGCACCTTCAACATGGGGGTTGGTTTCTGCGTAGTGGTGCCGGAGGAGCATGCCGATGAAGTGGTGGAGGTCTGCAGGAAGTACGGCACAGAGGCTCAGCCGGTGGGCAGGGTGGTTGAGGGCAGAAACACGGTAAGAATAGAGCCTGAAGGGGTTGAGCTCCGCTACTGACGCTTGGCACGGTAGAGGAAGCGCTTGCCATCCCAGCGCTTTTCAATGAGTCCCATCCTGTACAGGTCCTCCAGAATCTGCTTGGTCTTGCGCCTGTCACTCAGGGTTGCGGATGACAGCGTGTTCAGGTCCATGTCTGCTGAACTGAGCAGTCTGAGCACAAAGGTGTGGTCCATTCCCAAACCCTGCATATCACATCACCCTCATAGGCTTTCGCTGGCAGATATATAAATCTTCACCCGCTGCCCGGCTTTTATATAAGCAAAACTGCCACATACTACCGATGGCTGACGTGGCACAGCTTGCAGCAAACATCCTGATAACGGGCAGCCTTTACGTGCTTATGGCGGTGGGGCTCACCATGGTTTATCGTATCATGAGGTTTGCCAACTTTGCCCATGCTGAGCTCATAACCCTGGGGGCATACACCGCCTACTCACTGAACCAGCTCGGTTTCAGCATCTACATTGCCCTCCCCTTCGCCTTCACCGCCTCGGCGCTGCTTGCAGTCTCACTGGAGCGGATGGTTTTCATGCCTATCAGGGATAGGGGCGGTGATGTGATATCCCTGATGATAGCCTCCATAGGTGCGGGGATGGTGGTACGCCATCTGCTGCAGCAGGTGTACTCTGCCAGGGTGCTCACCTATAACATCCCGCTGGTGAGCTATGAGCTTCTGGGTGCCAGGGTATCCCAGACCCAGCTTGTGATAGTACTGCTCGGTATCCTCTCAATACTCCTCTTTCACCTGCTTCTCACCGGAACAACCCTGGGCAGGGCAATGCGTGCAACCAGCGACAATCCCGGGCTCGCCAGGGCGAGCGGTATCCCGGTGCACAGGGTGATGCTGCTCACCTGGGTGCTGGGAGGGGGTATTGCGGGCATGGCAGGCGTTCTCCGTGCCGCGGATACACGCCTGGTGCCCACCCTCGGGTGGGAGGTGCTTCTGCCCGTGTTTGCTGTGGTACTGCTTGGCGGTATAGGGAGCTTTTACGGCGCCGTGGCTGCAGCCTACCTGCTCGCCGCCGCTGAGAATGTGGGTGTGCTGGTGCTGAGCAGTCTTGGCATAAGCACCGGCTACAGGTACGCCATATCCTTTGTCATCCTGATACTCGTGCTCCTTTTCCGCCCTCACGGTATAGCGGGGAGCAGGCTGGGAGGTGAGAGAGAGTGAGCCTGCTTGCCTATGCCGTGGATACGCTGATTTTCATAAACATATATGCCATACTGGCGCTGAGTCTGAATCTTGAAGCCGGCACCGCCAGGCTTATGAACTTCGGTAAGGTGGCATTCTTTGCTATTGGCGCCTACGCATCAGCGCTGCTTTCCCTAACCGGGTTGCCCTTTCCGGCAAGCCTCCTCGGGGGCGCTGTACTGGCAGGTGTCGCCGGGGTAGCGGTGGCGCTTCCTGCACTGAGGCTCAGGGAGGATTACCTGGCGATAGCCACCATAGCTTTTGGTGAGATTATCCGCCTGATTCTGCTGAACGAGCGCTGGCTCACCAGTGGACCCGTGGGTCTGAGGGGCATCCCCCAGCCAATGAGGGATGCGGTGCAGGAGTACCAGCTTTTCTACCTTGCTCTTACGGCTCTGTTTCTCGTGGGAGTGGCTGCCTTCCTTCAGGTTCTGACCTGGGCGCCCTTTGGCAGGGTGCTTAGGGCTATAAGGGAGGATGAGCTGGTGGCACAGGCTCTTGGAAAGCACACCTTCAGCTTTAAAGCCAGGGCGTTTGCCTTAGCTTCGGCACTGGCGGGCATTGCGGGTGCGCTCTTTGCCCACTACCTGACCTTCATCAGTCCTGATATGTTCATGCCGGCTGTTACCTTTTCGGTGTGGACCATGATAGTGGTGGGTGGCAGGGGCAGCGTGCCGGGTGCAGTGGCGGGTGCAGCGATGGTGGTGATGCTGGAGCGGGGCACGAGGCTGCTCAAAGACTATACCGCCCTCGGCGTGGAGCCTTCAAATCTCAGGATGATACTGCTGGGGCTCATGCTCATTCTTTTTCTGATGTACCGCCCCCAGGGGCTTATCAGGGAGAAGAAATATGAGGTGGGTGGGTAGATGCTGGCTGGCAGAGGACTTGGAAAGAGTTTTGGAGGGGTTGAAGCTCTCAGGGACGTGAACATTGAGGTCAGGAGGGGCAGGATAACCGCTCTTATAGGACCGAATGGCTCGGGAAAGAGCACGCTTATCAATGTGATTTCCGGGGTGTACCCACCGGACAGGGGGAGAGTGGAGTTTGAGGGCAGGGATATAACCAGTATGCCGCCGCATGCAGTTGCGGAGCTCGGAATAATTAGAACCTTCCAGGTGCCGAGGGTCTTCAGGGGCATGAGCGTTATTGAGAACATGCTCGCGGCGGCTAAGGGCGAGGGTGCTGATGGTGTCCTGAGCCCATTTTTTGCCAGGAGCAGGGTGAAGGGATATGAGCTGAGCTGTCTGCGCAGGGCACGGGAAATTCTTGATTTTCTGGAGATAGGGCACATGAGAAATGAGTATGCGGGCAGCCTTTCCGGTGGTCAGCAGAAGCTTCTTGCCCTTGCGAGAGCACTGATGGCTGAGCCCAGAGTGCTGCTGCTGGATGAACCGGTGGCTGGAGTGGCACCGGCTCTTGCAAGAAAGATATTTGAGAAGATACTGGAACTGAGGAATACCATTGGCTTTCTGATAGTTGAACACAACATGGACGTGCTTATGGATTTTGCGGACCATGTTTATGTTCTTCACCGGGGTGAGGTTGTTGCCGAGGGCACGCCCAAGGAGGTGCTGGGCTCAAAACAGGTGCTGGAGGTGTACTTCGGTGAGTAGCTCATGGGTGCTGGAGGCTGAGGGCATAAGTTCGGGCTATGCCGGGCTGAAGGTGGTGGATGGAGTTAGCCTGAGGCTTGGCAGAGGAGAGGTGCTGGTGGTGCTGGGTCCGAATGGCTCCGGTAAAAGCACCCTGCTTAAGGCTTTGTTCGGGCTGCTGCCCCTCATGGAGGGAAGGTTGAGGTTGATGGGCAGATGGCTTGAAAAGCCTGAGCCTGAGGGAATGGTCAGAATGGGCGTGGGCTATGTGCCCCAGGTGGATAATGTGTTTCCAAGTCTGACGGTCAGGGAGAATCTGGAGATGGGAGCTTTTGGCGTGAGGGACTGGAGGAGAAGAATGAAGAACGTGATTGAGCTCTTCCCTGAGCTGCAGAAAAAGCTGGATTTGCCTGCTCTTAACCTGAGCGGTGGCGAGAGACAGATGCTCGCTCTTGCGAGGGCGCTGATGGCTCAGCCTGAGGTGCTGCTGCTGGATGAGCCGAGTGCCGGACTGGCGCCGGGGATGGTGAAGCGGGTCATGGGCAGGATTGAGGAGGTGCGGAAGACAGGGGTGGCGGTGCTTCTGGTTGAGCAGAATGTTAGAAGCGCTCTCCAGATTGCGGACAGAGGGTTCATAATGGCGGGGGGTAGAAAGGTGTTTGAGGGAACACCCGAGGAAATACTGAGCCACAGGGATATGGGGAGGATATACTTTGGAATGAGGGGATAACCGCAGCGATAGGTTTATATCCCACGACACATGCAAGAAGAGCATGCTGCGTGCCCTGGCTATAGGCGTGGTGTGTGCACTTCTGGGCTCTGTAGCCCAGATAATGCTGAAAATTTCATCTGAATCCATTAGATTTGCGGATCCATCAAGTTTAATGAACAGATATCTTATTTTAGGGCTTGTTCTTTACGGAACAGCCACGGTGCTCTATCTGTATGCTCTGAGGGGCGTGAGTGTGTCGGTGCTTTATCCGGTGATTTCCCTCAGCTATGTTTTTGTGCTGCTGCTGGGCGGGCTGGTGCTCAAAGAGAGGGTTTTCTACTGGAACTATGCGGGCGCCCTGCTGGTTGTGCTGGGTGTGGCGCTGATTATGATGAGGTAGCACCCCAAGGGATATAAGATTGGGGCGCGGAATCTAACTCATGCGTCTCAGCGAGGTGCTCCTGCAGACGCTGGCTGTGAAGCGAGGAGAGCAGGTGCTGCTGGTGAGCGATAGCGCAATGAGAGAGCCCGCGGGGATGCTCCACAGAGCGCTGCGGGAGCTGAGCGATGAGGTTGTGCGGGTTGAGATGAGCCCACGTAGGGTGCATGGGGAGGAGCCGCCCGCCTGCGTGGCTGCAGCCATGGCTGCCGCTGACGTGGTGGTCGCCGCCACCAGCAGGTCGCTGAGCCATACCTCGGCGAGGAAGCGTGCCTGCCAGGCAGGTGCAAGGGTGGCGAGCATGCCCGGCATAACCGCGGAGATGCTGCGCTACGGCGGGATGCTCGCGGATTATGCGGAGGTTAAGGCGCTTGCGGAGCGGCTTGCAGAGGTGCTCACCGTGGGGGAGAAGATAAGAATAGAGAGCCCGGCGGGCACGTGTTTTGAGGCGAGCATAGCCGGGAGAGAGGCGAGGGCAGACACCGGGATGATTCACCGCCCCGGAGACTTCGGAAACCTGCCTGCCGGCGAGGGCTTCATAGCACCTGTTGAGGAGAGCTGCAGCGGAGTGCTTGCCTTTGACTGCTCCTTCTCGGGGCTCGGGAGGCTGGAGGAGCCGCTGGTGCTGAGGGTTGAGAGGGGGAGGCTTGTTAGCCCGCCGGAGCAGCTTGCGGAGGCTTTCAGCAGCAAGAGCTCACGCTGGGTGGCTGAGATTGGCATAGGCACCAATCCGGATGCTGTACTGAGGGGTAACGTGCTGGAGGATGAGAAGGTGCTGGGCACGGTGCACATTGCCTTTGGTGATAACCACACCTTTGGCGGAAGGGTTAGAGCTGAGGTGCACCTGGATGGTGTGATTTCTAAGGCAGATGTGTGGGTTGATGGAGAGAAGCTGCTGGAGGAGGGCAGACCTTGCTTCCTGTGATGCTCAACCTTGAAGGCAGGAGGGTGGTGGTGTTCGGCGGCGGCAGGGTGGCTGAGCGCAGGGTGGCAAAGCTGCTGGAGGCGGGGGCTGAGGTCAGGGTGGTGAGCAGGGATTTCACGAGAGCGCTGCAGAGGCTTGCCTCGGCTGGGAAGCTGACGCTGGTGCGGCAGGAGCTCACGCCAGAAGCTGCAGAGGAGCATGCCAAGGAGGCTTTCGCCGTTATTGTTGCCACCAGCGACTCCGAGCTTAACAGCAGGATTGCCGAGAGGTGCAGGAGGCTGGGAAGGCTGGTGAACCGCGCCGATGCGGTGGCTGACTTTGTCATGCCAGCCAGCTTCAGGACAGGGGATGTGGTGGTGGCGGTGGCGACATGCGGCAGAAGCCCGGAGGTGGCGAAAAAGATAAAGAGGAGGCTGATGAAGGCAGTTGCACAGGAGGATATTCTGTTGGTAGAGTTGCAGGAAAAGCTTAGAGGTGAGCTCAGAGAGCTTGTTGCAACCCCCGAGGAGAGAAGACGTTTGCTCCGCAGGGTGGCAGAGGACCAGGAGGTGCTGCTGATGCTGAGGAAGGGCAACACCGAGGGCGCTTTTGAGCTTGCCATGAGGCTGGTGGAGGCTGAGCATGCACACCGTTAATATAAGGGTCACCCACAGGCGGGCGGACGTGGAGACTCTTGAGACCTTTGCCTTCCCGGATGTGGAGAAGGCGCTCAGGGAAATACACAGCCTGCCCCACGTGGAGGAGTGCGTGATTGTTCAGACCTGCAACAGGGTGGAAATCTTCGCAGCCTCTGAGAACGTGAAGGCAGCGAGACACCACATAGTTGACTACATCATGGAGGATGTGCTCTCGCGCATGCGGAGGCGCAGGGGCATCTCGGAGCAGGAGTGCGTGCCCCCGGAGGTGCTGGCAAACCAGATTATAAAGTTCTCCTCCAAGCTCCACGATGTCATGGAGGTGGAGTACCACACGCCAGCTCTGCGGCACCTGCTGCGCCTCGCCTCAGGCGTGGAGTCAATGATAGTGGGCGAGGACCAGATTCTGGGGCAGGTGAGGGAGGCGTACAACCTGGCGGTGCGGGCGGGCACGGTGGGGCAGTTTTTTGAGAAGATCTTCACGAAGGCGCTGCACGTGGGCAAGCTGGTGAGGAGCACCACCGGCATAAACAAGGGCGCCGTTTCCATAGGCAGCGCTGCCGTGGAGCTGGCAGAGGAGGTGCTGGGCAGCCTGAAGGGAAGGGTGGTGCTGCTGATAGGCGCGGGGGAGATGGGGAAGCTGGTATCTAAGGCGCTGGCAGGCTATGAGCCGGGTGAAATTCTGGTGGCGAACCGCACCGAGAGCAGGGCGGTGAGGCTGGCTGAAGAGCTGGGCGGCAGGGCGGTGAGGTTTGAGGATATACCGCAGGTGCTGCCCAGGAGTGACCTGGTTATAACCGCAACAGGCTCGGCAGAGCCAATCATCACCAGAAAGATGCTGGAGGGTAAGAGCGGGGAGATGGTGATTATTGATGTGGCGATTCCGAGAAACGTGAGCCAGGATGTGAGCTCGCTGCCGGGGGTGAGGCTGCTCAACATAGATGACCTGAGGGAGGTGGCGGAGAGGAACAGAAAGGCAAGGGAGAGGGAGATTGAGAGGGTGGAGGAGATAATTGAGAGGGAGCTGGGGCTGCTTATAAGACACCTGTACAGGATTGATGTGGAGGATATCGTGAGCGGGCTGTTCAGGGAGGCGGAGAGGGTCAGGAGAAGGGAGGTGGAGAGGGCGCTGAGAATGCTGGGCAACGGGGTGGATGAGAGGAAGAGGAGGGTTATTGAGGACCTGAGCAGGGTGCTGGTGAAGCGCATCACTTCGCCCATCGCAGAGAACCTCAGGAGGGCTGCGGAGATGGGGGACCAGGAGGCGGTGAGGGTGGCGGAGAAGCTGCTGGGAAGAGGCGGTGAAGATGTTCCCGAGGGTGAGGCTGAGAAGGCTCAGGAGAACTGAAAGGCTCAGGGAGATGGTGGCTGAGGCGTCCCTGAGCGTGAGGAACCTTGTTTACCCGGTGTTTGTGGATGAGAGCATTGAGCGCAGGGTGCCGGTTGAGAGCATGCCGGGACAGTGGCGCCTGCCGGTGGGGGAGCTTCCAGCTCTTGCGGAGGAGCTGGTGAGCCTGGGCATACCCGCGGTGATGCTCTTCGGCATACCTGCAGAGAAGGATGCCAGGGGCGAGGTGAGCGTGAAGCCAGAGGGGGTGGTGCAGCGGGCGGTGAGGACGCTGAAGCGCGCTGCAGGGGATGAGCTGCTGGTGATTACCGATGTCTGCCTGTGCGAGTACACCACCCACGGGCACTGCGGGATTGTTGAGGGGAGAGAGGTGCTCAATGACCCCACTCTTGAAATCCTCGCCAGGCAGGCGGTGAGCCACGCGGAGGCGGGGGCTGATGTGGTGGCGCCGAGCGATATGATGGACGGAAGGGTGGCGGCGATAAGGCAGGCGCTGGATGATGCTGGCTTTGAGAGGGTGGCGATAATGAGCTACTCCGCAAAGTACGCCTCTGCCTTCTATTCGCCTTTCAGGGATGCGGCGAGGAGCGCACCCGCCTTCGGGGACAGGAGGAGCTACCAGATGGACTTCAGGAATGCCAGAGAGGCGCTCAGGGAGGTTGAGATGGATGCTGCGGAGGGCGCGGATATCGTGATGGTGAAGCCGGCGCTGGCTTACCTGGATGTCATCGCCAGGGTGAGGGAGCGCTTCTCCCTGCCGGTGGCTGCCTACAACGTGAGCGGGGAGTATGCGATGCTGAAGGCTGCCTCCGCAGCAGGCTGGCTGGATGAGCGCGCTGCGGTGCTGGAGGTGCTGACGGCAATCAGGCGGGCGGGGGCGGATGTAATCCTGACCTACCACGCCTTAGAGGCTGCAAGGTGGCTTGAGGAGGTGCGCTGATGGGCTCTAAGGAGCTGTTTGAGGAGGCGAAGCGATACCTGGTGGGCGGGGTTAATTCTCCAGTAAGGGCGATGAAGCCCTACCCCTTCTTTACCGCACGCGCTGAGGGAGCAAGGCTGTGGGATGTTGATGGCAACTGCTACATTGACTACTGCTTGGCTTACGGTCCCATGATCCTGGGGCATGCCCATCCTGAGGTGGTGGCTGCGCTGAAGCAGCAGCTTGAGATGGGCACAGCCTACGGCACGCCAACGGAGCTTGAGCTGGAGTTTGCTAAGCGCATCGTCAGAGCCGTGCCCTGCGCGGAGATGGTGCGCTTCGTGAACACGGGCACCGAAGCCACGATGGCGGCGATAAGGCTTGCGAGAGGGGCAACGGGCAGAAAGAAGGTGCTGAAGTTTGAGGGCGCCTTCCACGGAGCGCACGACTGCGTGCTGGTGAAGGCGGGAAGCGGCGCCACCACCCACGGCGTGCCGACCTCTGCGGGGGTGCCGGAGGAAGCCACCATGCACACCCTGCTTGCAGGCTTCAATGATGTGCACGGGGTGGAGGAGGTGTTCAGAAGGCACGGTGAGGAGGTTGCCTGCGTCATCGCCGAGCCTGTTATGGGAAATGCGGGCTGCATACTGCCGGAGGAGGGGTTCCTGAAGTTTCTCAGAGAGATTACCCGGGAGTACGGGGCGCTGCTGGTGTTTGATGAGGTTATCACCGGCTTCAGGCTTGCCCTCGGTGGCGCCCAGGAGTACTACGGGGTTACCCCGGACATCGCCACCCTGGGCAAGATTGCCGGGGGCGGACTGCCCATAGGCATAATAGCCGGGAGAGAGGAGGTGATGCGGAACCTCTCGCCGGAGGGCAGGGTTTACCAGGCGGGCACCTTCAACGGAAACCCCATGAGCATGGCTGCAGGCATCGCCACGCTGGAGGTGCTGGAGAGAACCAGACCCTACGGAGAGCTGGAGAGGCTGGCAGAGAGGCTCAGGCAGGGGCTGCAGCAGGTGTGCGAGGATGCGGGGGCTGAGGTGAGAGCCTGCGGAGTTGCCTCAATGCTGCAGGTGTACTTCACCGCCCAGGAGGTGAGAGACTACAGAACGGCTCTCCAGGCGGATGCAGAGCTTTTCCTGCGCTACCAGCGGGAGATGCTGGCGAGAGGTGTGTTCCTGCCACCTTCACAGTACGAGAGCTGCTTCCTGAGCACCGCCCACAGCGATGAAGAGGTGGAGCAGACCCTTGAGAAGGCAGAGGAGGCTGTGAAGGCGGCGCTGGAAAAGGCTTAGCAATCCCCCGAGTCCAGCACCGTGAGCCAGTGCAGCTCTCTGCGCTTAGATTGGACGCAGAAGGCTGGAGTTACCTGCACGCTCTGACTGTGATTGGAATTCTCACGGCACCTGAGGGCATGTCTCTTGGCAACTGCAGGTAAGCACAGTGTTTTTGGATAACATCGTTAAACGAAAGCTTTATATGCAAGAAGATAAGAAAATAATCGTGAGGTGGTGAGATTATGGGAGAACTACCAGTGGCTGCATGCGGTAGGATAATACGGAAGGCTACCAACATGCGTGTTGGCAGAGATGCGGCAGTGGTGCTGGCTGAGCTGCTTGAAGAGATAGGCACGGAGATTGCCACCGAGGCAGGGAAGCTTGCCAAGCATGCCAAGAGAAAGACGGTTAAAGCCAGTGACATAAAGCTTGCGAGCAGATAATCGCACGCCTCTCCCTCCCTTTATTTTTTGCGGTGGAGCTATGCTTCAGGTTATTGGTTATTTGGTAGCTTCACTTCTTCTATTTCTCGTGGCGATGGTAGCGGCATCCTTTATATGCACCATGGCTGGCTACTCCCATCCCGTGTATGCATCGGTACTCCTGCTGGTGCTGCTCATGGTATCCTACGCTCTGCTTCACAGGGACCCCGCCAGAAACTTCCAGCGGATAGTTACGGCAATCATAGTGGTGCTGCTCTTTCAGATGACGCTGCTGGGGGCGATAATAATCTTCGGGGCGGTGGGGTTTACCGCAGACGTGCTGGTGGTGCTGGCGTCGGTGGTGCTGGTGTACCAGGTGCTGAGGATTGAAAAACGCTTCAGAAAGCTGAGTGCTGAGTTCGCGGAGGCGGGTGGAAGGGAGGTGTGCCTCAGGCTGAGGAATTTAAAGATATGCGCGGTGATGAGGGAGGAGGAAGAGAATGAAAAAGAGAGGAAAAAACGAAAACGCAAACATGAAGAGCGAACTCACAGTACTTCGCTTAGGGATGTGGTGTCAATGCGCAGGGAGAGGCTTTAGCTCAGCTATTCTGCCATAGCCTGGACGAGCCAGCACTTCATCTTCCTGAAACACCACCTCCCCCCTGAGAATCACCATCTCAACCTTCCCTCTCACCCTCCATCCCTCAAAGGGCGTGTGCTCCGCTCTGGTGTGCAGTCTGTCTGCTCTGATCTTCCACTCCTCTCCCGGGCTGACGACAACCAGGTCGGCATGCTTGCCCCGCTCAATGCCGCCCTTGTGCTCAAGTCCCACGAGCTCTGCGGGTTTTTGTGAGAATGCCTCTACCAGCCTCTGCAGGCTCAGCCTGCCCCTCCTGACCATGGTGAGCATCAGCGGCAGGGTGGTCTCAACTCCAGCCACCCCTGCATGCTCGGGGCTCTCGTGGGGTGCGTGGTCGCTGGCTATGCAGGCTATTTTTCCTGAGCTCAGCCCGCGCCACAGGGCTGCGGTGTCGCTGCTGCTCCTGAGAGGCGGGTTTACCCTGACCTGGTGCTCTGCGGTGAGCAGCAGGTGGTGGGGTGTGACCTCGCAGCTAAGCCTGTCGTTTCCCTCAACCACTTTCAGAGCTTCTGCGGTGGAGATGTGGCAGATGTGCATCCTGCACCTCAGCCTTCCAGCAAGCTCTGCCACCCGCTCAACCGCGGCAATTTCTGCTCTCCTGCTCCGTCCCTCCTGCGCTATAACCCCAGCATCCTCAGCATGCACCGCACAGAACCTCGCGGCAGAGGCGGCACGCTCAAGCGCCGTGTAGCTCAGCTCACCGAGGGTGCCGTCTAAGTAGGCTTTTATGAGCATGCCCTCAGCCTCCCTCCAGCTCTCCTCCGTCACCCCCAGGTAAGCCTGGAAGTCGCACACCGCTCTGCGCCCTGCAAGCTCAAGCCTCCGCCTCAGCATCGCCAGCGAGGTTATCTCCGGCATGGTGTTGGGCATTTCAACGCAGGTGGTCACGCCGCCTGCAAGCGCGGCACTGGTGCCGGAGGTGATGTCCTCCTTCCGGCTCTGCATGAAGTCCCTGAGGTGAACGTGGATGTCCACCATGCCCGGGAGCACAAGCTTACCCCGCAGGTTGATGCTCTCTTCGCCTCTCGCTTTGAGCCCCCTGCCCACCTCTGCTATGCGGGAGTCTGCAATGAGTATGTCCCCCTCCAGCACGCCGCTTGAGGTGCATATTCTGGCATTCTTCAGCAGCATGCTCACCCCTCAATCTGAACCCACTTGCCCTCCCCCTCCCACAGGCGCACCCGCTTCAGGGGCAGCCTGAGCCTCTGCTTCAGCTTTTTGAAAATGCTGGTGCAGAGGTTCTCGGCGCTCGGGTACTCTAAGAGCTCGTTGAGCACCGCATGGTCGTACTCTGCCAGCACCTCCCTCACCAGCTTCCTGAGCTCTGCAAAGTCCATGAGCATGTTGTCCCTGAGCTCGCCCTCTATCACCACCTCCACCCTGTAGGTGTGACCGTGCATGCTGCCGCAGCTCTCATGCCCGGGAAGGTAGTGGGCGGCATCAAAGTGCTCAATCACGCACAGCTTCAGCCTCATAATTCACCACCCGGGAGGTTAACCTTTTGAAGGGTTGCAGTTCTGCAGCGCAGGGCTGCTTCTGGCGGCTTTGCAGCAGCCTGCAGAACCAGTGAGCGGGGGCGTCCATTGTAAGGCAGATACACAGACGCCTACCTTGTATGCCAGTTGCTATCCTGCGGGTCTGGCAGGCTGTTTAAAAAAGCAAGAGTGCAGGTTGGCAGACTTGGCAGACAGTTCCTATATGCAGCTCTGGAAAGAATCCCCGATAATGTGCTGAAACGCTGCAGGGATATATCGCCGGCAGAATGAGATGCTGAGACTGGAAAGCGAGCACGAGACTCCGGATGGGAGAAGTGTGGCTTAATTAACCTCATAAAGTGCCTGAAAAAGAAAATTCCTGCAGAAAACAGCACTGAAAAAAGCTGACTTCTCTGTGTTCACATTAATGCTCCGCTGCAAGCAATTGAGGTGGTGCTTAACTTGACAGCATCGCCCCAGGCACCGAAAAATTTATATTATGCCACGCGGATATCAGCCTGCGGAGTTAATTGGCCTTGGATTAAGAGTCGGTTCATCCTGGAGGTGGGTTGGCTTTTTTTCTGGGACTGATTGGCTTCTGTAACAGTACATCGTCCAGGTAGTGTACTGTGCTCTGCAGGAGGTAGGCAGTATATGGGGCTGACAGGCGTCTGTAGGACCGGAGTAGGTTTTGCGACCAATCACTTTTTTTCTATTCTCAGGCTCACATTCTTAGCTGCTCTGCTCTTCTTCTTTGGAGCGGTGGGCATGGCCAGCGCCCAGGTTACCAACGTGAGCGCCTGCACCACCATAAGCTCGCCAGGCACCTACGTCCTCAACACGAGCATAATCAACAGTGCCGCGAGCGTATGCATCAACATTACCGCAAGCAACGTGATCTTCGACGGTCAGGGGTACACCATCGACGGAACAGGTGCCCCCTACACCTATGGCGTATCTGTTTCTGGTCAGACAAATGTCACTGTCAAAAACCTGGTTGTAACGGACTGGTACTATGGCATTTATTATCTTACTGTCCAGAACGGGAGCATCATCAACAGCACCGCATCCAGCAACCAGTATGGAATCCTACTCTTCTCTTCCAGTGGCAACACCCTCGCCAACAACACCGCAAGCTCCAACACCCAGCGTGGAATCTACCTCTGGTCTTCCAGCAACAACAACGCCCTGACCAACAACACCGCAAGCTCCAACACCTACGGAATCTACCTCCAATCTTCCAGCAGCAACAACCTCACTGGTAACACCGTCTGGAACAACACCCAGGATGGAATCTATCTTACTGGCTCCAACAACAACACCCTCACAGGCAACACTGTGACCTTGAACGCATTGAATGGAATCCGCCTCATCTCTTCCAGCAGCAACACGATTTACAACAACTTCTTCAACAACACCAACAATGCTGGCTTCGGTGGCACGAACAGCAACACCTGGAACACCAGCAAGACCTCCGGTAACAACATCATCGGCGGCCCGAACTCTGGCGGGAACTTCTGGGCAACGCCGACTGGCGACGGCTTCAGCGAGACCTGCAACGACGGAAACGATGACGGGATATGCGACAACCCGTACAACCTGGCAACAGGTAACGTGGACCATCTCCCGCTGACCTCAATCCGCGGGATTATAAAGTGCGGTGTCATCATCTCACCAGGCGTTTACAGGCTCAACCAGAGCATAACAGACAGCTCCGCGACAAGGTGCATTGAGATAAACTCCAGTAACGTTGTCCTTGACGGGAAGGGCTATACCCTCTATAGAACAACGCCGGGCACGAGCACCTACGGCGTGTATGTTTCCGGTCAGACAAATGTCACTGTTAAAAACATCACCGTAACTAACTGGATTACTGGGATAGGATACGTTAACTCGGGCAATGGAACCATAGCAAACAGCAACGCATCCAACAACGTCAACTATGGAATCCTCCTCACCAATTCCAACAACATCACCGTAGCAAACAACACCGCATCCTCCAACACCCAGAATGGAATCTACCTCACCTTTTCAGGCTACAACACCTTCATCAACAACACCGTATCCAACAACGGCAATGGAATTTATCTTACCGTTACCAGCAGCTACAACACCCTCACAAACAACACCGTGTCGAACAACACCCTGAATGGAATCTCTATTGCCCAGGCCAGCAGCTACAACACCCTCACGGGCAACACCGTGTCGAACAACAACAATGGAATCACTTTTAGCGGTAGCTACTACAACACCCTGACAGACAACACCATGAAGAACAACCAGTGGGACTTCTACTCTGAGGCCCTTTCCTCCTCTAACACCATTATCAATAACCTCTTCACCGACACAATTGCAAGCTTCACCTACTCAGGCAACATCCAGGTGAACTCCTCATCGCCTGCCAGTGACCCAACCGGCTACACCAGCATAGGCAAGTATCTCAACATCACAAACTCCAGCAGCAATGCTTGGGTTTATTTGAATATCAGTTACACAGATGCTGATGTGGCTGGTTTGAACAAGAGCACCCTCAGGATGTGGGAGCACAACGGCTCCTCCTGGAGCCAGGTCAGCGGCACCAACGGCGTTGATACAGCGCAGAACTACGTTTATGCCTACCTGTCGAGCTT
>JALSIP010000065.1 GCA_026989875.1 archaeon | reverse complement strand
TCGCCCCTGCCAGGAAGAACTCCACGGCATCCCTGCCTGTGCTTATTCCTCCGCAGCCTATCACGGGTATGCGCACCTCCTCTGCTATCTCGTAAACGCAGCGCAGCGCCACGGGCTTGAGGCAGGCGCCTGAGAGCCCGCCAACGCGGTTGCCGAGCACGGGTTTTGCGGTGGTTATGTCTATAGCCATCGCCCTGAGCGCGCCCGTGGCTGTTATTCCGTCTGCACCCGCCTCCTCGCAGGCTTTGGCTACGCTCACCACGTCGCCAGCGTTTGCGGTGAGCTTGGCAAACACGGGGAGCTTCACCTTCTTCTTCACCTCGCTGACCACCTCGTGGGCGAGCTCCTCCCGGTAGCCGAAGAAGGCGCCCGCCTTCCCCACATTCGGGTAGGAGATGTTCAGCTCCACCGCATCCACACCGTAGCTCTGCAGCGCCTCCGCCACCATGGCGTACTCCTGAAAGTTGAAGCCGTAAACGCTGCCTATGACGGGCACACCTCCCTGCTTTGCCACCTCTATCTCCTCTCTGAATTCCTCGTAGCCGGGATTTGCCAGCCCGATGGCGCTTATGAGTCCGCCCTCAATCTCCACCACCGTGGGATTGGGATGCCCCTCCCTCGGGGTAACCCCTATGGACTTCGTAACTATAGCACCCGCTCCTCCGCTCTGGGCAACCCGCTTCAGCGCGGCGCCGCTGGTGCCCAGAATGCCGCTCGCAAGCATCGTGGGGTTTCTGAGTCTCAGGCCAGCCAGCTCAACCTCAAGCATTCCTACTCCAGCCTCTTGCCCACGTACTCTGCCAGCTCCACCATTCTGTTGCTGAACCCCCACTCGTTATCATACCACACCAGCACCTTGACCATGGTGGAGTCCATAACCTTGGTGAGCAGGCTGTCAACGATTGCCGAGTGCGGGTTCCCCAGGATGTCGCTTGACACTAAGGGCTCCTCCGAGTACTCCAGAATTCCCCTGAGCTCCCCCTCGCTTGCCTGCTTCAGCGCCTCATTAACCTCCTCGGCGCTTGTGGGGCGCTCAACCTCAGCCGTCAGGTCGGTGATGCTGCCGTTAGCCACGGGCACCCTCAGCGACATGCCATCAAGCTTTCCAGCAAGCTCAGGCAGCACCAGCCCTATGGCTTTTGCAGCTCCCGTGGTTGAGGGCACTATGTTTATGGCTGCAGCCCTCGCCCTGCGCAGGTCCCTGCTCTGGGCATCCAGCAGCCGCTGCGAGGCGGTGTAGGCGTGGCAGGTGGTCATGAGCCCCCGCCTCACGCCGAAACTCTCGTGCAGCACCTTGACCACGGGTGCCAGGCTGTTGGTGGTGCAGGAGGCGTTGGAGATTATGGTGTGCTTTTCCGGCTCGTACTGCTGGTGATTCACCCCCATGACCACCGTGATGTCCGGCTCCTTTGCGGGAGCCGAGATTATAACCTTCTTCGCTCCAGCCTGCAGGTGCCTGCCTGCACCCTCCCTGTCCCTGAAGAGCCCCGTGCACTCAAGAACCACATCAACGCCGAGCTCATCCCAGGGCAGGTTCGCCGGGTCACGCTCAGCCAGCACCCTGACCCTCCTGCCGTTCACCACTATCTCGTCCCCCTCTGCCCTGACCTCTGCCTCAAACCTGCGATGCACCGAATCATACTTCAGCAGGTGCGCCAGCGTTGCGGCATCGCTGAGGTCGTTCACAGCCACGATGTCTATGTCAGCACCCTTCATGAAAGCTGCCCTGAGAATACACCTCCCAATCCTTCCAAACCCGTTAATACCCACCCTTACCAATCACATTCCTCCTCTTGGATGCTGGGTATCTCTATCTTGGCAGTAGGATTTAAAACTTTCTGCCACTGGCAAATCAGATGCAGCTCAGTTGTATGGCACCCGTGCACCGCATGCAGGCTGGAGTGGCTCATTCAGTCATCTTGAAGCAGGTGCCCCTCCTGAAGGTCTCAACGCTGAATATCCAGTCGTCAATGCACTTGTCGCTGAAGTCTATCTCTGCAAGCCTGAAGAACCTCTCCCAGCCTGTGCGCTCAATCCACTCTCCGATACGCTCACCGCTTCTGGCGTTTTGCCTGTAGGTCTCCAAGATACGTCTGATGGTTCTGATCAGAGTGCTCCACCGGGGCTGCTCGGGCTTCATGTAGGGCACCACAAGTCTGGCGAAAAGCGGTCCCGAGCGGGTGTTTGATGCCTTTCCACCCACCCAGAGGCTCACGCCATCGCTTTCGGGGCTGTGAATCTTTATACCTTCACAGAGGCTGTAGCAGATACCGCAGTACACGCACTTCTCCTCGTCTATCTCCACACTCTCCGGGTTGCCCCGCTTGGGTTTGATGGCGTAGGTGGGACAGGATTTAACCAGCTCCGGCACCGAGCACACCTTCTCAACCACCCCGTCTTCAACCACCGGAGGTTTGCGGTGCACGCCTATAACCGCTATGTCACTTGCATGGGTGGCACCGCACATG
>JALSIP010000064.1 GCA_026989875.1 archaeon | reverse complement strand
ATCCGTCAGAATCAGTCCCAAGGTGGGATTGAAAGGTTTATACAGTTTTATAGGAAATATAACCTGTCCAAAGTCAGAATCAGTCCCAAGGTGGGATTGAAAGGAACCACACCTGTTCTTGCTTGGACAGAAGCCTCGCGTCAGAATCAGTCCCAAGGTGGGATTGAAAGTGATAAGTTCGTTTCTGTCTTCGTCTCTGAGTTCCAGTCAGAATCAGTCCCAAGGTGGGATTGAAAGAAATGTCGCAGCCGGCGCTGGAATCGCGGTGGTGAGTCAGAATCAGTCCCAAGGTGGGATTGAAAGGAATAGCATAGACTGCGGCGAATGCAAATTCGGCAGGTCAGAATCAGTCCCAAGGTGGGATTGAAAGCGTGCTCCAGCACTCGCTGTATCAAGCTGTCGTCCGGTCAGAATCAGTCCCAAGGTGGGATTGAAAGGGGGTGATGGCAGAAGCACCTACGTTCCCGACTACCAGCGCATGCAGCAGATACCTGCAGAGCACGAGGAAGATGTTCAGGAGGGCGAGAAATGATTAAACGTGGAGAATGTGCAACTTGCATACATTCAGTGGTGGGATACTGGCTCGAATGGCCGACTCCGACTCTGTTATGCACCAGGGGAGCTTATCCAAAACCGCCAGAGTTCCCATGCATTGACTACAAGCAGGAATATCCGCCGCGCCTTTGTCGAAAATGCAACCACCCGCGCACAGGGTTTGAAGGGGGTGGTCTCTATATGTACTGCGTAACCCGTTGCCAACTAGACATGACACAGAAGACACCATGCGAATTTTTTGAACTCCGTGCTGGTGTGTGGAGATATTTGAAATAGAGATCCCCTGCTTCTTCGCCAGCTCCTTCCAGCGCTTAACCATGTCATGCGACGGAAGGTAGACGTAAATAGCCCTCTCCTTTATGGTCTCCGTCTTCCCAATGCTATAAATTACTGGTACCTGAAAGTATATGGTAAAAATAGCGCCGGAGAGGAGATGTCAGCCTAAAATTTGCCGGTAAAAAGCGTCAGGGTGTTATTTTAGCTCCCTTCTTTTTCAGCATCTCCAGAAACTCTTCCTCGCTTATCGTGTCCCTGAACTTCCTTATCTCCTTAACGGAGTCGCCAATTTTTGGCGTGATGATAGCCAGGAACTTGGCATACTCCACGGGGTCAAGCTCCCTCTTTGCGAGGTCAAAAACCTTCTCAAGGATTTTCATCTCTTCAGCCTTTGCTGCCATTTTTCCTCCTCTGCAAACTCTACAGGGCTGCAAACCTTCATTCCATACAGCCTTTCTATCTCTCTCCCTTTTCTTAACACCCTATCATCACAAGTTATAAAATATTTACATCCCAGCTGAGCGGCACAGGCAAGGTGAGCGGCGTCAGGAAGCTTGAGATTAGTTGCCTTGATTATCTCCTCTACCTTAGCAGAGGGTATTTGGAGGGTCTTCTCCGAAACAAAAAGCTCAATAACCCTCTGCACAACAACCCTCTTTTCCCAACTCTCAATGTTGCCAGCTTCTACATCCAGAACCACCGAGCCCACTATAACTAGTTTACTCTCTTTAGCCCATTTTAGGATTTTAAAAACAGCATCTGTCTCTTTAATTATCCTCTCAGAGGGTTTGTCAAAAGGTCTGCTCCATACGTTGGTGTCTATGTATGCCCTGAGCATATATTTTGGTGTAAGCACCGCAGTAAAAAGGTTTTGGCACTGAAGGTTCTATTAACTTAATTGTTGGCATAACGTCTTGTGGCTATGCGACGCACGTAGGATTTTGGGTAGAGCGAAGCGGAGCTACATATCCACCAGTTATATGACCCGAACGATAGTGAGGGCAAGCAACCGAAAGTTGCGAAGCGTCGGGAGCGAATGCTTTTGATTTTTCTCATCTTATTCATTCTATATCCCACCTTTTTTATCATACATTCATAGTGCCATTTCAATTTTCCTCGGCATCATATGATATTGCTCTGCTAGAGTTCTGATTCTCTCTAAGTAATGCTTATAAGAAGCAAATGATGCATAATTTCGAAAGTTGTCCAGTCATTAAAACTAAAAGGTTCCGACATTACCCAAATAATAGCTCTCCATGCTCTATAAACCAACACGCAATAATCCTCAGGAAAAATCACCGTTAAAATGGCTGATGCTACTGGCACACCAACACCGTTAAGTTGGATTAGATTATCTATTTGCTCTTCTATGTTCGGGTGTATGGATATGACTGCGGCTGTTATATTCCTTATATCTTCTTCAGAATTTTCTTGATACCTGTTTCTTTGTCTTCTGGTCTTCCATTCACAAATACTTATAAACTCCTCCTTCAATAAAAATCCTCTTCTTTGTAAAACCTGAGAAATTGATTCGAAATATGGTGAATGCTCACTTACTATCTCTCCATTGTTATTTCTGTATTGTATAATGATATTATCTTCTCTGTAATTTCTTTCGTATTCTTCTGCCAATCTTTCGAAATTTATAGGCATATTTGACATCTCCTTTTTTATCTGGCATTCGGCCCCGATGTAACATAACGTTCCGGGGATATGTGAAGTTTGCGATAGCAAATTTGGGCGTAGCCGAAGGCGAGCCAGATATCCTCCTGTTAAGTGACCCCGATAGTGGCGAGGTGCATTGGAATCATTTCAGACCCCTTTACATATTCCCTTACTAACGCCCTCTTTAATTTTGGTCCAGTCTCTGTAGCTACTCATTTCAAGCCAAACGATGTAGCGCTTTAAGTCGCCGGCTGAAGCACTTTTAATAAGGCACATTCAGGCGCTTTCTTATGCTAACCAAGGTGCTGAGATACTTGTCCACCCTTCCCGCGCTGTATCTCTGGATTAAAAGGCCGTTGACAAATCGCTTTACGTCTTTCTGATCCTCTGGAAAAAGTTTGGAGATGTAGCGCTCAGGATTCCTTTCTAAAATTTCATCACGCCTGTGTATGTCCACCTTAGCCACCATTCTCATTCCCGCCTTGGAAGTTTTTATACTCCAAGGCTTTTGTGGTGGCTAAGGTACGCCGGGGAGGGGATTTGAACCCCTGCGTTCCGTGAGGAACACGAGCTTTCAGGCTGCATCCGTGCAGTCTCCAGGCTCGCGCCGTACCGGGCTTGGCTACCCCGGCTCCTGCAGAGGCGGAATCACTAACCTTAGAGAATATTACTGAGCCTCTCACCATTTACCCTCACCCCCTCTCCGGGCTTTCCCCAGAAGCTCATGCACCTCATACCCCTCTCCTGGTAAACCTCAGCCATCGCCTCAGCCACCACCCTTGCGGGCTGCTCATCCCTGCAGCACAGCGCTATGCATGCGGGACCTGAGCCGCTTATCGTCATACCCAGGGCGCCGGCTCTAACAGCAGCTCTTTCAAGCGCCTCAAACTCCGGAACCCATCTGCTTCTGACAGGTGTAGCAAACCAGTCCGACATTCCCGCTCTGAGAAGTCTTCTCTCGCCCCTTATCATTCCCGCCGCGAACATCACCGCCCTTGCCAGGTCATGCACATGTACCTCCAGCGGCACCCTCTCCGGCAGCGCCCTTCTAGCCGCTCTGGTTTCCACTCTCACCTCCGGCAGCACCACCGCATACTCCAGCCACTCCGGCGGCTCAACCGCCAGCACCTCATATCCCTTCGTCCCCACACACACAAATCCTCCGTACAGACAGGCAGCCGCGTTATCCGCGTGCGCTGCGCCAGAGGCAAGCCTCTCAGCCTCCGCGCACACCCTCAGAAGCTCTTCCACGCTCACCTCAAGCCCCAGCAGCACCGCAACACCTGCGGCGGCGCCTGCGGCAGAGGCAGCGCTTGAGCCGAGTCCGCTGCCTGGAGGCACGCCCTTCTCAAGCCTGATTTTCACCCCCGCCTCAGTACCCTCCAGCAGCCTCCCGGCAACGTAGCCTGCCAGGTTCCTCTCCGGGCTCTCAGGCACCTGATAACCCGAAACCTCCAGCACCACCCCTGCCTCAATCTCCTCAACCACCAGCACATCCACGGGCTCGCTCAGCGCCATCCCGAAAACATCAAATCCCGCGCCCAGATTTGCGCTGGTGGCTGGTGCCTCTACCCTGACACCTTTCATACCTCTAACGATTCTTTGTAATCCCCACCACCTTTATCTCAAAATACAGCGTCTTGCCTGACATGGGGTGATTGAAGTCAACCACCACCTCGTTCTCCCTGACTTCCGTCACCCTGCACAGTCCCGAGCTGGTCTCCAGCACCATCCCTGGCTCAGGCTGTATGTTGGCTTCCCTGAACAGCTCCATCGGCAGCGAAACAATCAGCTCGGGGTTAACCTCACCGTAAGCCTCCTCCGGCGGAATTTCCACCGTCTTAACATCGCCCATCTTCATTCCCAGCACAGCCTTCTCCAGCCCCCTGATAATCTGCCCTGCCCCCATGACGAACACCAGCGGCGAGTATTCTCTGTTGGGGTTGAAAATCCCGTGCTCCCTTGCCACGTCCTCCTCAGAAGTATCAAACACCGTTCCATCCTCAAACTTGCCTGTATAGCTCACCTTCACAGTATCTCCATTCTCAACAACGTCCATCTCACATACCACCTTAACCTTCTGGCTCCCCTCCACACCTCGGTGTTCGGAGAGTGATATGCACTTAGCCCCTCTGCCCTTTAAGTACCTTTCGCCATTCCGTGCACCATCTTTCGTCCCGGGCTCAGCTACAGAAAACCTTACCAACGTTCCCGCACTCTCAGAGGCGATGCTTGAAGTTCTCTGCTCGGGTGGCACAAAGGAGTACCTCTACTGGGACTCCTCTCAGGTTCTTGCGAGAGCGGTGGTAACAGAAACAGAAGAAGTGGCTGAGATAAAGCTTATAAATGTTTCCAGGCACTGCCGTGGCTCCGGAATTGGCAGCCTTCTGCTCTCTAAGATAATCTCAGACTACCGGCACAAGAACTTAACGGTCTGGACCTTCAGCGGCAGAAGTGGCTGGTACCTGAGAAACGGGTTCACCGTTCAGGAGGAGAATGCGGGTCTGGTAAAGCTGGTGAGGTGCGGCAGCCCCTAAGGTATATTAATGCGGAGCGACCTGAGCAGAACCATGCTTGACGTGGCTGTGGTGGGCGGCGGAGCTGCCGGCTTAATTGCGGCGCGTGACATAGCGGGAGCTGGCTTCAGGGTGGTGGTGGTTGAGGAGCACGCCGAGATAGGCACACCCGTTCAGTGCTCCGGGCTTTTCAGCATCCGCGGTCTCAGGGAGCTTGAGCTCTCTCCCCCGGAGCATGCGGTGTGCGGCGTAATAAGGGGCGGAAGGTTCCACTCTCCAGGTGGGGAAGTGCTGGTTGCGCACTCCCGCCTTGACCGTGCGCTTGTAATTGAGCGTCGCAGCTTTGACAGGTACCTGGCGGAGGAGGCTCTGGATGCCGGGGTGCAGATGCTGCTTTCAGCCAGGGTGAAGCACGTGCGGGTTGGCAGTGCCGGGGTGAGGCTGGCGCTTCCCGGGCAGAGCCTGGAAGCTCGCCTCGTTATAGGTGCAGACGGCGTGCGCTCCGTGGTGGCGAGGTGCAGCGGTCTCTACTCTCCCCCTGAGCTCGTGGGTGCAGCCCAGCTTGAGCTGCGTGCATCCTGGGGTGAAGAGGACATCGCCGAGCTCTTCTTTGGCAGGGAGTGGGCACCCGGCTTCTATGCCTGGCTTCTCCCGAAAGGTGAGAACCTGCTCGCCGGCGTTGGTGTGAGCGGTGCCAGGGGCACGCCGAGGAGCTACCTGCTGCGCTTCCTCAGACACCACCCCGCCCTGCGGGGCAGGCTGAGTTCTGAGAAGGCGCTGTCCCTTCACAGGGGCTGCATCCCCGTGAGCCTGCCTGGCAGGACCTGTGCCGAGAGGGTGCTTCTTGCAGGGGATGCGGGGGGCTTTGTCAAGGCAAGCACCGGCGGCGGTGTCATCACCGGCGGAATCTCCGCCAGACTTGCAGCCTCGGCAGCCCTGCAAGCTCTGGAAGAGGAGGACTTCAGCGAGAGCTTCTTCAGGCAGGCATACGAGCGCCGGTGGCGTGAGGAGCTTCTCAAAGAGCTGGAGGCGCACGCGCTGCTGCGGGAGCTTCTCACCAGCCTGAGCGATGCCGAGCTTGACAGGCTCTTCAGGCTTGCAATTCAGGAAGACCTGCCCTCCCTCATGGTCAGGTTCCCGGACACCGACCGCCCGTCTGAGTTTCTCAGGGAGCTCATGCAGAACCGGCGCTTTGCCAGCTTCCTGCAGAAAGCCCTGCTCAGCGACGGCGCAGACGTATGAGCACAAGAAGTGCTGCCACCCCCGCCAGTAATAGCAGCACAGCCACCCTGTAGCCCCTGCCCTTGCCCCCGCTGGCATGCCAGTCCTCCAAGAAAACCCGCTCAAAGTAGCCTGCGGGAGTCTCCCCTCTCACTATATCCAGTGCCTCACCCAGTCTGAAGCTCAGCAGCGCCTCCCTGAGGGTTGGCGAGTAGATTATCACCCCAACCTCCCGGTTCCTCGTAGGGGAGTTCTCATTCCAGTTCACGCTGGACACCAGCACCGCCTTTCCATCCACAACCACACCCTTGTTGTGGTAGAGCCTTATCCTGTTGTTCTCGTAGGGCAGCGCCAGCCTCGCCTCTAAGTTTAGCCCCTCCTCCCCTGCTATCTGATTGACGTAGCTAACCGTCCTCAGGTTGCTCCTCGGGTTGTCCTCTCTGGTGTTGTACCAGTAGCTGTCAAGCATAAGCCTCACCTTCACCCCGCGGCGCGCTGCGTCTATTGCGGCTTCAAGGAATGGGTTGGGCGGGTTGCCTGGCGAGCCCTGCCTGCTGCCCCAGTAGGGGTAGATGTAGAACTGCTGCACGTACAGCGAGGAGTTTGCGCTGCCCAGCAGCTTAACTATCGCCTCAACCGCATTTTCAGGAGCAACCACGGGCTCCACCTTCATCCCTGGAAGACAGTAAACCTTCCAGCTCCTCTCCACCTCAGGCACCTGCCTGAAGGTGTAGAACTCCAGCTTATCCTCAAGCCTCCTGCTCTCCCTCAGGTCTGCCATGAACACCCGCGTCAGGTACTCTGCAAGCTCCCTGCTGTGCACCACCACACCCCAGCCGCGGTTTCCCAGCTTCTGCACAGGAAAGCCGTGCTCACCGAAGTTCTCGCTGCTCACGAGCACCCTGCTGCCGTCGGCGATGGCGTACTTGGCGTGGTTGTACCTCAGGCTGCCCGAGTACAGGTAGACCTCTGCTCCCGCGGCTCTCAGGGCTTTCAGGAGCTGCATTTCCCCGTCGGGCATGCCACCCACAGGCGAGCTCTCAACGATAACCTTCACGTCCACCCCCTGCTCAGCCTTCTCAGCCACAGCCGCCGCAATTCTGCTGCTGGAGAAGGTGTAGGTGTTGATGTACAAACTCTCAGAAGCGGAGTCTATGAAGCTCAGCAGCGCTGGCAGCGAGTTCTCCGGTGAAGAAAAGGTCTCAACGCATTCAGCGCTGAAGAGCAGCGCGTGAAGCTGCGGACTGAGCAGCAGCAGGAAGAGCACCGTGCGCATGCCCGGGAGGAGCAGCCTTCTCAGCCACATGCACTTCCAACAACCCATCATCCAGCGGCAATATATTTTTATTCCCCAAGCCAATTAAGGTAGGTGAGGAGATGCGCATGAGCAGGAAGATTTATGTTGAGCAGGTTATACGCACACCCGTTGAGGAGCAGCAGATAGAGCTGGTGGAGCGCAAGGGCGTGGGGCATCCTGACAGCCTCGCCGACGGCATGGCGGACGCGATAAGCCGGGAGCTCTGCAGAGCCTACATGGAGGAGTTCGGTGTGGTGCTGCACCACAACACAGACCAGGTGGAAGTGGTGGGTGGAAAGGCTGAGGTTGACTTCGGCAGGGGTGAGGTGGTCCAGCCCATCTACGTGCTGCTCTCCGGCAGGGCTACAGTGATAGCCGGCGACCGGGTGGTGCCGGTGCACAGGATAGCCATGCAGGCGGCTAAGGAGTACCTCAGCCGCACCCTGCGGAACATAAATGTTGAGGGTGATGTCATTCTGGACTCAAGAATCGGCCAGGGCAGCACCGACCTGATTGACGTGTTCACCCGCTCAAAGGAAATGCCTCTCGCCAACGACACCTCCTTCGGCGTTGGCTTTGCGCCGCTGAGCGATGTGGAGAGGCTCTGCTACAACATTGAGAGGGAGCTGAACAGCGACGCCTTCAAGAAGCGCTACCCCGAGAGCGGAGAGGACATAAAGGTCATGGGGCTCAGGGAGGGTGACAGGATAGTGCTCACCATCTCTGTGGCAATGATTGCCAGCAGGGTCCCCGACATAGACCACTACATAAGCGTGGTTGACGACATTAAGGAGGAGGTTGAGAGGTTAGCCTCCGGCATAACCGAGCGGGAGGTTGAGGTTAACCTGAACACGGGAGACGACTACGAGAGGAAAGCCGTCTACCTGACCGCCACCGGCACCTCGGCGGAGATGGGCGACGACGGCAGCGTGGGCAGGGGAAACAGGGTGAACGGGCTTATAACACCCAACAGGCACATGAGCATGGAGGCGGCGGCTGGAAAGAATCCCGTTAACCACGTGGGCAAGATATACAACCTGCTGGCTCCCAGAATAGCGGAGCAGGTGGCTGAAGAGGTGGCGGGAGTAAGGGAGGTGTACGTCCGCCTGCTCTCCCAGATAGGCAGACCCATAGACCAGCCACGCGCGGCGAGCGTGCAGCTAATCCTGGAGGAGGGCACGAGCCTGAGAAGCGTGCAGCAGGATGTTCACAGCATTGTTGACGAGAACCTGCAGAATATTCGCAGAATAACGGAGCTCTTTATAAAGGGTGAGCTCACAACCTTCTGAGGTGCACGGCATGCCTGAGATAGTGGTCAACAGAGATACATGCGTGGGGTGCGGAGAGTGCGCCGACATCTGCCCGGCGCATGTTTACGTGCTCCAGGACGGAAAGAGCTATGCCGCCCATCCGCAGGAGTGCATAGAGTGCTGCTCGTGCGTGGAGGTGTGCCCCACAGACTCAATTGACCACGAGCTGTGTTAGCGGGTGAGAGCATGCAGGTCAGGGAGATAATGCACAGCATTACCGTGGTTGAGCCCGGCATGTCCGTGCTTGAGGCTGCCAGGCTGATGAAGCGCAGGAACATAGGCTCCGTGCTGGTGAAGCTTGGAGAGGCGCAGTGGGGCATACTCACCGAGAGGGACATAGTGACCAAGGTGGTTGCTAAGGGGCTGCGCTTCAGGGAGGTCAGGGTCAGCGAGGTCATGACGGAGCTTAAAGTGACCATAGACGCCTCCGCGCCCCTGAGCAAGGCGAGCGAGCTCTTCAACCTCTACCCCGTGCGCAGGCTGCCGGTGATAGAGAACGGGGAGATCGTGGGCATGCTCTCGGCAAGGGACGTGGCGAAGTACTGCAGGTTCAGGCTCGCAAGAGCCCGGCAGAAGTACAGCTCCGGCAGCCACACCAGGTAGGATGGGCTGATGCGCTTCCTGCTGAGGGACAGGCTTTTCAGGCATGGCAGCGTGATGTTCGTAGGCACCACCCTCTCGGGAGTGCTGAACTACATATACCAGGTTTACATGGGCAGGGCGCTGGGTCCCGAGCAGTACGGCGTCTTCGGGGCGCTCTTTGCCATCTTCTACATGACCACCCTGATTTCCCAGACTCTCAACACCTCGGCGGCAAGGTTTGCGGCTGAGCTGGCTGCAAGGGGGCACGCCCTGGGCGGGTTTCTCCGAGGTGGGTTAAAGCGGATGCTGCTTATGGGGGGTGCAAGCGCCGCTCTGGCGCTGCTCCTCCTCAACACCATCACCAGCATGCTCAAAATCTCCGACGTAGAGCCCGTGCTGGTGCTGGCGGTGCTGCTCTTCCTGCTGTGGCTCAGACCAATAGCCGAGGGAGCACTGAGAGGTTTGCAGCGCTTCGGCGCGCTTTCCACACTGCTTATCTCAAGCTCTGCGGCAAGGTTTGCAACGGGTGTGCCCCTGGTGATGATGGGCGCAGGTGTGGCGGGCGCGCTGGCAGGCATAGCCTTCGGGCAGCTCGTGCCCGTGCTGCTGGCGCTCTTCCTGCTGCGCGGGCATCTCAGAAGCGCAGCCAGCGGCGAGTTCAGCTTCTCCGCCTTTTACTCCTACTCCCTGCCCGTGCTGGTGGCGATGCTCTGCTTTTCGGTGCCAGCCAACTTAGACGTTGTGCTGGCAAAGTACTTCTTCTCAGCTAAGGAGGCGGGGCTCTACACCTCAGCCAGCGTTCTCGGCAAAATCAGCTTCTTCTTCCCCTCGGCAATTTATGCAGTGATGTTCCCCATGATTGCCGAGGCGCACGTCAGGGGGCGGCGTGCCGGCGGGATACTCGCAAGAGCTTTGCTCTACACCGGCATGCTCTCGGGGGGTGTGGCATTCACCTACCTGCTCTTCCCCGGGGCTGTGCTGAGCGTGTTTGGCTCGGGCTTTGCCGAGGCCATGCCCTTGGTGGCGCCCTACGGCTTTGCAATGCTCTTCTTCTCTCTCACCTCCGTGCTCATGCAGTACCACCTGGCTGTGAAAAACTTAGGTTACGCCGGGGTGATGCTCGCCTTCACCCTGCTTGAGGTTGCACTTCTGCTGCTCTCCAGCGCCAGTCCCCTCGCTCTGGTCAGAGCGCTGATGCTGAGCAACCTGCTGCTGCTCTTGGCAAGCGTGGCTTACACCATCCACAGGCTGAGGCGTTAGTCCTTCTTCTTGGTGAAGAGCTCCATGAGCTCTATGGGCACCGGCAGCACCAGCACGCTCGCCTTTTCGCTTGTGGCTTCCCGCACGGTCTGCAGGAAGCGCAGCTGCATCGCCCCCGGCTCCCTTGCCATTATCCTGGCAGCCTCCGCGAGCTTCTGGGATGCCTGAAACTCACCCTGGGCAGAGATTATCTTCGCCCGCCTCTCACGCTCAGCCTCTGCCTGCGCTGCCATGGCACGCTGCATGCTCTGGGGTATCTCCACGTCCTTGATTTCCACCGCCGTCACCTTGACCCCCCAGGGGTCGGTCTGCTGGTCTATGACCTCCTGCAGCTTCTCGTTGAGCTTCTCCCTCTCTGAAAGAAGCTCGTCCAGCTCTGCCATGCCTATGATGCTCCGCAGCGTGGTCTGGGCAATCATGGACGTCGCCGCTAAGTAGTTCTCAACCTCCACGATTGCCTTCTGCGGGTCTATGATTCTGAAGTACACCACGGCGTTGACCCTTACCGTCACGTTGTCCTTGGTTATAATCTCCTGGGAGGGGACATCCAGCGTTACAGTGCGCAGGTCAACCTTGACCATGCGGTCAACAAAGGGTATGAGGAACATTATCCCCGGACCCTTCGCTCCGATAAGCCTGCCGAGACGGAAGACAACACCCCTCTCATACTCCCGAACCACCCGCACCGCACTCAGCAAAAATATGAGCGCAATTATCAGCGCAGGCACCAGGTATGCGCCGTAACCGTTCATTCCTTCACCTCCTCTACCTCAAGGGTAAGGTCTCTCACACCCACTACTTTAACCTTTCTGCCCTTCCCTATGCTGCCCTGCCTCGCCACCGCACGCCAGAGCTCGCCGTGAACGTGCACGTAGCCTTCCGGCGAGAGCTCGCTCCTCGCCACGCCGACCATGCCCACCATGCCCTCGGCTCCGGTTACAGGCTTCCTGCGCATGGCTCTCAGCACCAGCAGCAGGATTGCCAGGAAGAAGAGGGCTGTGAAGGCTGTTGCAGAGGCGATGAGCTTCAGGGAGATGGCGATGTAGGGCTCGGCTGCAGGGTTGGCGAGCATGAGCGAGCCCAGCAGGAAGGCTGCTATGCCGCCCGCGGTGAGCACACCGCTGCTCTGCACCTTGAGCTCGGCGATGAAGAGCAGAAGCGCCAGCAGAATCAGCGCAAGCCCCGCAAGGCTCATGCTGAGCGCCTGAAAGCTCCACAGGGCGAGAAGCAGCGCTATGGTGCCCGCCACACCAGGCAGCACCGCTCCGGGGTTTGAGAGCTCAAGTATTATGCCGTACATCCCTATGAGGAACAGGATGTAGGCGATGTTGGGGTCGCTCAGGCGGTGCAGCAGCCTGTCACGTGCGCTCATGGGCTCCCACTGCAGAGCCGCTCCAGCCGTGTTCAGCACCTCCGTGCCCGCGGCGGTCTCCACCCGCATGCCGTCTATCTTCTCCAGCAGCTCACCGTAGTCGGAGGCGATGACATCAGCGATGCCCGCCTTAAAAGCCTCCTCTGCAGAGAGGGACACGCTCCCTGTGACGAAGCTCTCCGCAAGGCTCACATTCCTCCCCCTGAGCTGGGCAAGGCTGCGCATGTAGGCGGCGGCATCCTGCACCACCTTCTCGCTCACCTCCCCCGCTCCTATAGCCACGGGATGCGCTGCTCCTGTGGCGGTGCCGGGTGCCATGGCGGCTATGTGGGAAGCCACGAGCACGAAGCTCCCCGCAGAGGCGGCACGGGCACCGCGTGGGTAAACGTAAACCACCACCGGCACCTCCGAGTCAAGCATCGCCTGGATTATGGAGCGCATGCTTGCATCAAGCCCTCCTGGCGTGTCAATACGGAACACCACCGCCTCAGCCTTCTGCTCCTCCGCGAGGGCTATCACCCTGGCGGCATACTCGGCGCTCACAGGGTCTATAACGCCTGTGAGCTCCCCCACCACAACCACCGGCTCGGCGAGCAGCGCCTCTGCCTGCAGGCAGAGCATTAGCAGCGTCCCCAAGATTAATATACCCAGACGCATGATAGTATTATCAACGCACAGTAATAAATAAGGGGTGCATGCATGCCAGAAGCTGTGTGGGTGGAGAAGTACCGCCCTGAGAAGCTTGAGGACATGGTGGGACAGGATGAGGTGGTGGCAAGGCTCAGGGGCTACGCAAGCTCAGGAAACATGCCAAACCTGCTCTTTGCGGGTCCTCCTGGCACGGGCAAGACCACCGCAGCCTTAGCTCTTGCCAGGGAGCTCTTCGGAAAAAACTGGAAGGCGAACTTTCTTGAGCTGAATGCAAGCGATGAGCGCGGCATAGATGTGGTGAGGGGTAAGATAAAGAACTTTGCACGCACGAGAGCTATCAGAGACAGCTTTAAAATAATCTTTCTTGATGAGGCGGATGCCCTGACCAAGGATGCGCAGCATGCTCTGCGCAGGACCATGGAGATGTACACGCAGACCTGCAGGTTTATACTGAGCTGCAACTACTCCAGCAAGATAATTGAGCCCATCCAGTCCAGATGTGCTCTTTTCAGGTTCAGACCTCTGGGAGAGGAGGATATAACGAAGGTTCTGCGAAGGATAGCCATGAAGGAGGGGCTTGAGATAACACGGGAGGGGCTTGAGGCTATAATCTACTCCTGCGAGGGAGACCTGAGGAAGGCGATAAACGTGCTCCAGTCCTGTGCAGCCTACAGGAGTGATATTGATGCGGAGCTGGTTTACAGGGTGGTGGGCAGGGCAAGACCCCAGGAGATACGGGAGATTCTCCTGACCGCTATGAAGGGCGACTTTCTCAGCGCGAGGGAGAAGCTTCGTGAGCTCATGATAACCTACGGGATGAGCGGCGAGGATGTTATAGCCCAGATTCACCGCGAGACCTTCAACCTGCCCATACCCGAGCGCAAGAAGGTGGAGCTGGTGGACACCATAGGGGAGTACGACTTCCGGCTGAAGGAGGGTGCCAGCGAGCTGATACAGCTTGAGGCGCTTGTGGCGCAGTTTGTGGCTGCGGGTGGTGAGGCGGGTGGAGATTGAGGAGGTTGAGCACGGCTACACCAGCTACCGTGCCTACCGTTCCGATGCCATAGACTGCGACGCCTTTGAGGAGGAGGTCAAGCGCATCCACCGCCTGGTGGGTGACAGGTACAAGGGGGTGCTCGTGACAGATACCGCGGAGATAAAGAGGATAATACAGAGAATCTCCATAGAGGTCAGGGACGCCCCCATAGAGGCGGTGAAGTGCTACGTTTACAATCACCTGAGCCTGGGCAAGCTCACACCCCTGCTCATGGACGACAACCTGGAGGAGATAATGGTGGTGGGGCAGGGGCTGCCTGTTTACATCTTTGACCGCATCGCGGGGATGAAGGAGACAGACATATACCTGAGCGACAGGGAGGTGCGGGATATCATTCAGAGGATAGCGCGCTACAACGGCAGGGTTGTGGATGCGCGCTCGCCGCTGCTGGATGCCAGGCTGCCGGATGGCTCAAGGGTCAATGCAACCCTGCCCGAGGTTTCGCCGAGAGGCTCCACCCTGACGATACGCAAGTTCAGACGTGAGCCCCTGACCATCCTGGACCTGATACGCTTCGGCACCATGACCACCAGCCTGGCTGCCTACCTGTGGCTGGCGGTGGAGGGCATGAAGACCAAGCCGGCTAACCTGCTCGTGATAGGCGGCACCGCCAGCGGCAAGACAACCACGCTGAATGCCCTCTCAGCCTTCCTGCCGGAGAATGAGAGGATAATAAGCATAGAGGACGTGCTTGAGATTTCGCTGATGCACACCCACTGGATACCCATGGAGACCAGACCGCCCTACGGAGAAGACAACGAAATCACCATGGACGACCTGCTGAAGAATGCCCTGAGAATGCGCCCGGACAGGATAATCGTGGGTGAGGTGAGGGGGGAGGAGGCGCTGACGCTGTTCACAGCCATGAACACGGGGCACGACGGGTGCATGGCTACGCTGCATGCGAACTCTGCCAAGGAAACGCTGCTCAGGCTCACCAGCCACCCGATGAATGTGCCCAAGATAATGATACCGGCGCTTGACATAATCATAGCACAGCGCAGACAGATGGAGGGCAGAACCCTCAGGCGCTACGTTTTTGAGGTGCTTGAGGTCTCGGGCACTGAGGGAGAGAACGTGCTGACCAACACCCTCTTCAGGTACAATGCCAAGAGCTGCCGGGTGGAGGAGGTGCTGGTTAACGGCAGGTACATGCAGGAGCTTTCCAGCATGACGGGCATGACGCCCAGGGAGATAGGGGAGGAGCTGAAGAACAGGGAGGCGCTGCTGGAGGTCATGAGGAAGAAGAAGCTGAGGATGAGGGATATCCACCAGATAGTGCAGATGTACTACCGCAGCCCTGAGCGGGCGGTGGAGCTGCTGGAGAGCAAGATGGCGGTTAAGACCGAGGTGCCCCAGAGCAGTCCGAGGAAGAGGAGAGGGTGGCTGGAGCTGTAGCATGTACGAGCTTGAGGCTGAGCGTGTCGCGGAGATTGTGAGGGAGAGGGGATACTCCAGGGTGAGCCTGCAGTTTCCGGAGGGGCTGAAGGAGCACGCGCTGGAGATAGCGAGGAGGGTGAGGAGGAGCACCGGCGCTGAGGTGATGGTTTCCGCGAACCCCTGCTACGGCGCCTGCGACACCGCCGATGCTCAGGCAGCTTCCTTGGGAGCCGAGGCGGTGTTCCACTTCGGGCATGCGGGCATGCTTGAGAAAACCGAAGTACCAGTGCACTACGTGGAGGTGAGGATGCACACGCCGCTTAGGGTGCTGGAGGATAATCTGGAGGTGCTGGAGCGCAGGGTGGGGCTGGTTACGACGGTGCAGCACGTGCACGTGCTGGACAGGGTGGCGGAGATGCTGCGGAGCAGGGGGTTTGAGGTGCACGTGGGCTTGCCTGGTGGCAGGGTCAGGCACCCCGGGCAGGTGCTCGGGTGCTCCTTCAGGTGCGCAAAGAGCATAGCAGAGCGCGTGGATTGCTTCGCCTACATAGGCAGCGGCGACTTTCACCCCTTAGGTGTGGCGCTTGCCACTGGCAGGAGGGTGCTGGCTTTTGATGTTCTAACGGGGGAGGTGAGGGACATGGCTGAGAAGAGGGAGCGCTTCCTGAGGCGCAGGTGGGCGGCTGTAGCCAGAGCCAGGGGGGCGAGAAGCTTCGGGATTATCATCGGTGAAAAGCCCGGGCAGAGGCGCGTGGGGCTGGCGCTCAGGCTTGAGAGCATGCTGGAGAGCAGGGGATACGAGGCATACCTGCTGCACCTCAGCGAGGTTGTGCCGGATAACCTGTTCGCCTTCAGGAAGCTGGACGCCTTCGTGTGCACCGCATGCCCCAGGGTGCCGATTGAGGAGGGCAGCAGGTTTCCGAAGCCCGTGCTGACGCCGCAGGAGCTGGAGATTGCCATCGGCGCAAGGGACTGGGAGAGCTATGAGATGGATGAGATGTAGGCTGCTTGCCCCCTGAGCTCGCCGCTCAGCAAGTCTCACGGGCATCAAATCCCGCCCCGCTGTGCAAAAGCGCGCCGCCCTTGATTCTTCCCACCAGCGCTCTGAGCTCCTTCTCCCCGGCTCTCACCCCC
>JALSIP010000063.1 GCA_026989875.1 archaeon | reverse complement strand
AGCACAAACAGAACCCCAGGGGGAAACCTTTATATACTCCGTGTGCCATGCTAACACTTGACACGGTGGTGGACATGAGCGACATAGGCAAGAAAATCAGGATGGAGAGGATCATGGACAGAAGAAGCGGGAAGACAATAATAGTGCCCATGGATCACGGTGTAAGCCTGGGACCCATAGAAGGGCTGATTGACATGCCGGAAGCGATAAACAGCGTGGCAGAGGGCGGTGCAAATGCAGTGCTGCTTCACAAGGGCATAATACGTCACGGGCACAGGGGCTACGGCAGGGATATCGGGCTGATAATGCACCTCTCCGGCAGCACCTCCTTAGCCCCTGACCCCAACCGCAAGGTGCAGGTGGCGAGCGTTGAGGAGGCTATAAAGCTGGGCGCAGATGCGGTGAGCGTGCACATAAACGTAGGTGCAGAAAATGAGGCTGAGATGCTTTCCCTGCTCGGCAGGGTGGCTGAGAGGTGCAACGACTGGGGCATGCCGCTAATAGCCATGATGTACCCCAGGGGGAGGAAGATTGAGAGCGAGCATGCTCCCGAGGTGGTCAAGCTTGCCGCAAGGGCGGGTGCCGAGCTGGGGGCTGACATAATAAAGACCAACTACACCGGCGACCCGGAGAGCTTCAGGGAGGTGGTGAAGGGCTGCCCGGTGCCGGTGGTCATCGCCGGCGGACCGAAGATGGGCTCTGACAGGGAGGTGCTGGAGATGGTGGCTGGCGCCATGGAGGCTGGCGGTGCGGGCACGAGCATCGGGAGAAACATATTCCAGCATGCTTCGCCGACTAAGATGGTCAGGGCGATAGCCAGGATAGTGCACGAAGGCTGGAGCGTTGAGGAAGCGATGAAGGAGCTGGGAGAATGAAGCTTTTCTGGGTGGATGCGTCCAGGGGTGAGAGCTGGGAGGAGAGGAAGGCTGTGCTCACGTCAGCCCTTGAGGCAGGTGCACACGGTGCCATAGTTCTGCCGGAGGATGCGGAGAAGGCTGCGCTGCTGGGGAGGCTCACCCTCGCCTGCGAGTCGGATGCCTGCTCCTGCGTGCTGCTGCGGGCAGGGAGAGTGGAGGAGGACATAGCCGAGGCTGCGAAGGCGCTGAAGGAAGCGGGCAGGGAGGTGGCAGTCCTCGTGGAGGTGAAAAGCAAGAGGGACGAGAGGTTAGCGGTGCTGGCGGGCAGGCATGCGGACTACGTGATACTCGTGGCAAAGGACTGGAAGGTTATTCCCTTGGAGAACCTGATAGCGGAGCTGCAGGACGAGCGGGCTAAGGTCATAGCGGGGGTGGCTGATGCCGAGGAGGCTGAGGTTGCCCTTGAGACGCTGGAGGTGGGCGCGGATGGCGTGCTGCTGCTGAGCCCGGAGCGGGAGGAGATGCTCCGGGTGAGCGAGCTGGTGAGCGGAGCTGAGCTTAGGGTTGAGCTCGTGCCGGCAAGGATTACGGAGGTGCGGCAGGCTGGCACCGGGGACAGGGTGTGCGTGGACACCACCTCGCTTCTCGGAATTGGCGAGGGCATGCTGGTGGGCAGCCAGGCAGAGTGTCTCTTCTTGGTGCACTCCGAGAGCTTAGAGAGCGAGTACGTCAGCTCAAGACCCTTCAGGGTTAATGCGGGTGCTGTTCATGCCTACGTGCTCACGCCGGAGGGGAGAACACGCTACCTGAGCGAGCTCGCCTCTGGTAAGAGCGTGCTTGCGGTTTCGGCAGGCGGAAGCGGCAGGGAGGTGGTGGTGGGAAGGGTGAAGATAGAGCGCAGACCCATGCTGCTGGTTGAGGTGGAGGCTGCGGGCAGGCGCTACACCCACATACTGCAGAACGCCGAAACCGTGAACCTGGTGAGTCCGGATGGCAAACCCGTGTCGGTGAGCGTGCTGAAGCCCGGGGATGAGGTGCTGGTGCACCTGAGCTCGCAGGCGAGGCATTTCGGAAAGAGCGTGAGGGAGAGCATTATTGAGAGGTAGCTACAGCAATGATTTACATAGCCATGGTGCAGCCTGCATGAGGTGGTGTCATGAATCTGCTCAGGGAAACGGCAGGCAGGATTGGCAGGCTTTCTGAGGAGGCGATGAGGCAGGCGGAGGAGAGGCAGGCGAGGCTGACAAAGCCTCCTGGGAGCCTGGGCATGCTGGAGTGGCTGGGCATCAGGGTGGCTGGAATACAGGGGCGCTTTCCCCCGGAGGCTGAGCGCAAGGTTATCTTCACCCTCGCCGCCGACCATGGCGTTGCTGAGGAGGGTGTGAGCGCTTTCCCGAAGGAGGTCACCAGGCAGATGGTGCTTAACTTCCTGAGAGGAGGTGCCGCCATAAACGTGCTCGCCAGACATGCGGGGGCTGAGGTGGTGGTGGTTGACATGGGCGTGGAGGGCGAGCTTGAGCATCCGGAGCTTGTGAGCAGGAAGATTGGCTACGGCACGGGCAACATCGCAAGGGAGCCGGCGATGAGCAGGGAGGAGGCTGTCAGGGCAGTGGAGGCGGGCATTGAGGTTGCCTCAGAGGTGATAGAGAGCAGAGGGGCGCAGGTGATAGGCGTGGGGGACATGGGCATAGCGAACACCACCGCAAGCGCCGCGGTTTGCGCCGCCATCACGGGCAGAGCGCCGGAGGAGGTCACCGGCAGGGGTACGGGCGTGAGCGACGATGCCTGGAGGAGAAAGGTTGAGGTTGTGAGAAGGGCGCTTAAGCTAAATGCCCCCGACCCTGAAGACCCGCTGGATGTGCTGGCAAAGGTTGGCGGATACGAGATTGCGGGAATAGCGGGCGTGATTCTCGCGGGTGCTGCAATGAGGGTGCCGGTGCTGATAGATGGCTTCATATCAACGGCGGGGGCGCTGATTGCAGCAGGCATGGCACCCGCATGCAGGGAGTTCATGCTCGCCTCGCATCGCTCCGCAGAGCCGGGGCACAGAGTAATGCTGGAGCACCTCTCCCTCAAGCCTATCCTGGACCTGAACCTCAGGCTGGGCGAGGGCACGGGCGCTGCGCTGGCGATGCACATAGTGGAGGCGAGCGTGAAGGTGCTCAGAGAGATGGCAACCTTTGATGAGGCGGGAGTGGAGGAGAAGCTCGGGTAGATTTGTAGAGGTTAAGTTTGGGTGCTGGCTGGCTGTCAGGATACCGATGACAGGAGGTAGATGAATGGCGAAGGTGTACGTGAGATTTGAGACTCCAAAGGAGATTGCAGACAAGGCATACGAGGCGGTGGAGCTGGCGAGGAGCACCGGCAAGGTTGCCAAGGGCGCCAACGAGGTTACAAAGTATGCTGAGCGGGGACAGGGCATGCTGGTGGTGATCAGCGAGGATGTTGAGCCCCCGGAGATAGTGGCACACCTGCCACCGCTGTGCGAGGAGAGGGGCATCCCCTACGTTTACGTACCGAGCAAGCATGAGCTGGGCAAGGCGTGCGGAATTGATGTTGCCTCGTCCTCTGCCTGCATCGTGGCTCCAGGTAAAGCCAAGGAGCTGGTGGAGGAGATAGCAGAAAAGGTCAAGGCGCTGAAGAAGTGATGTGCCATGGCGAGAGAGGAAACCGAGGGCGTGCCCGCTGAAGTGGTTGAGGTGGTGGGCAGAACAGGCATGACGGGCGAGATTCTGCAGGTGAAGGTGCGCATCTTAGAGGGCAGGGACAAGGGCAGAATCATACGCAGGAACGTCAAGGGTCCCACGAGAGTGGGGGACATAATAATCCTCATGGAGACCGAGAGGGAGGCAAGGGAGCTCAAGGTGCCGTAGGTGGTGGCGGTGGAGATAAAGAGGTGCAGCTTCTGCGACAGGGAGATTGAGCCGGGTACGGGTAAGATGTTCGTGAAGAGGGACGGCAGCCTGCTGTACTTCTGCTCCAGCAAGTGCGAGAAGAACATGCTGAAGCTGGGCAGGAACCCCCGCAGGGTCAGGTGGACTGGAAAGAGCTGAAGGAGTGCTGGCAGAATGGAGAGAACCCTGCTGATAGTGAAGCCAGACGGAGTTGTTAGAGGACTCGTGGGTGAGGTTATCTCAAGAGTTGAGAGGAGGGGGCTGAAGCTGGTGGCGATGAAGATGCTCCGCCTGAGCAGGGGGGTTGCAGAGAAACACTATGCCGAGCACAGGGAGAAGCCCTTCTTCCAGGAGCTGGTGGGCTACATAACCTCCGCCCCGGTGGTGGTGGCGGTGGTTGAAGGAAAAAACGCCGTGAGGGTGGTGCGCAGGATGGTGGGCGCAACCTCGCCGGCAGAGGCAGAGCCCGGAAGCATACGGGGTGACCTCGCCTTAGACATCGGCAGAAACGTGGTGCACGCGAGCGACTCGCCAGAGGCTGCCGAGCGTGAAATTGCACTGTTTTTTTCTCCAGAGGAGATTCTCAGCTACTCACGTGCTGATGAGCCCTGGGTGTACGAGTAGAAGAGGAAAGCGGGATGATACGCCAGCCCATAGTAGCGGTTCTGGGGCATGTGGACCATGGCAAGACCACGCTGCTGGACAGGATACGGGGCACCGCCGTGGCTTCCAGAGAGGCTGGCGGAATAACCCAGCACATCGGCGCCACTGAAGTGCCCATTGACGTCATAGAGAAGCTCTGCGGCGGGCTGCTCAAGCAGCTCAAGGTGAAGCTCACGATTCCAGGGTTGCTGTTCATAGACACCCCTGGACATGAGGCATTCACCTCCCTCAGGAGACGCGGCGGCGCCCTCGCAGACCTGGCAGTGCTGGTGGTGGACATAAACGAGGGCTTCAAGACACAGACGGTGGAGGCTGTGGAAATCCTCAGGGAAAACCGCACACCCTTCATAGTGGCTGCAAACAAAATTGACCGCATCCACGGCTGGGTGAGCTGCGAGAACTTCCCCTTCTCCCATGCGCTGCTGAAGCAGAAGGAGGAGGTCAGGGGGAAGCTTGAGAGCCTGCTGTACGGACTGGTGGAGGAGCTATACCGCCTGGGATTCAGCTCCGAGAGGTTTGACAGGGTGAAGGAGTTTGAGAAGCAGGTGGCTATCGTGCCCGTGAGCGCCCTCACAGGAGAGGGCATACCGGAGCTGCTGATGCTGCTCACGGGTCTGGCGCAGAAGTTCCTGGGCAGGAAGCTTGACATCAACACCGAAAAACCCGGCAGAGGAACGGTGCTGGAGGTGAAGGAGGAAATCGGGCTGGGAACCACGCTGGATGTTATAGTCTACGAGGGGAGGTTCAGAAGGGGTGATACCATAGTGGTGGCTGGCAGGGATGGCATAGTGGTCACAAGAATCAGGTCGCTGCTGAAGCCGAAGCCCTTGGATGAAATCAGAGACCCCAGGCACAGGTTCCAGCAGGTGGAGGAGGTGCACGCCAGCGCGGGTGTTAAGGTCACAGCACCCAAGCTTGAGAGCACCATCGCTGGTTCGCCTGTGCTGGTGGCTGAGGACGTTGAAAGAGCGGTGGAGGAGCTGAGAAGCGAGATAGCGGGTATAAGGATTGCCACCGAAAAGCTGGGGGTGGTGCTTAAGGCTGACACTTTGGGCTCCTTAGAGGCGCTCGCGGGAATGCTGAGCAGAAGAAAGGTGCCGGTGAGGTACGCCGATGTGGGGGATGTGGCGAAGAGAGACGTGCTTGAGGCTGAGGCGGTGAGGGAGGAGAGCCCGGAGCTGGGGGTGGTGCTGGGGTTCAATGTGAAGGTGAGAAGGGATGCTGAGGCGAGGGCGAATGAGAAGGGCGTGCCGATAATTGTTGAGAACGTAATTTACAGGCTGATAGAGGAGTACGAGATGCATGTGGAGATGGAGAAAGCCAAGATGAGAGCCCAGGAGTTTGACAGGCTGACAAAGCCAGCCAAGGTGAAGGTGATACAGGTGTTCAGGATGAGCAAACCGGCGATAGTGGGCGTGGAGGTGCTGGCAGGGACGCTCAAACCTAAGGTGAGAGTGATGAACGAGAGCGGCAGGAAGGTGGGCAGCGTGAGGAGCATTGAGGAGCGGGGGGAGAGCCTGCAGGAGGCTAAGAAGGGCATGCTGGTGGGGGTGAGCATTGACGGTGGTGTGGTGGGCAGAAACCTTAAAGAGGGAGACGTGCTGCTGGTGGATATGCCGGAGACAGACGCAAAGTTAATAAGCCAGAAGTACAGAGAGTTCCTGAGCGAGGATGAGGCTGAGGCTCTTGAGGAGATTCTCAGGATAAAGCGCAGGGACAATCCTTTCTGGGCGGTAGGTGAGTAGTATGAGTGAGAGTGAGAAGAAAGCAGTGGCTATGATGGTGCTTTCTGAACCTGAGACGGGGAGAGCGTACAAGGTGGCTCTGACAGAAAGTGATATGAGGGCGATTGTGGGCAGGAAGATTGGCGATGTGGTTGACGGCGCAGCAGTACGCCTGCCGGGGCTGAAGATTCAGCTCACAGGCGGGAGCGACCGCGATGGATTTCCGATGCGCAGGGATGTGCACGGCACTGTGAGGCGCAGGATACTGCTGCGCTCACCTCCTGGCTTCAGACCCAAGGAGAGGGGCGAGGTGCGCAGAAAGAGGGTGAGGGGGAATGTTTATGTGCCTGAGATAGTGCAGGTTAATGCGAAGGTCGTGGAGAAGGGTGAGAGGAGCGTGGAAGAGCTGGTAAAGAAAAGGGAAGAAGGGTGAAAAGGGGGAGTTGAGATTCCGCAGTCAGAGGTTAACATAGGCTTGGTGGGGCACGTTGACCACGGCAAAACGACGCTGACGCAGGCGCTCTCGGGGAAGTGGACCGACGAGCACAGCGAGGAGATAAAGAGGGGAATATCCATCAGGCTGGGCTATGCGAGCATAAGCTTCAGGAGGTGCGGAAGCTGCGGGTTCTACACCACCGAGCAGAAGTGCCCCCGCTGCGGAGCTGAGACCGAGTTCCTGAGGGAGGTGTCCTTCGTTGACTCCCCGGGACATGAGACGCTCATGGCAACCATGCTCAGCGGCGCAGCAATAATGGACGGCGCCGTGCTCGTGATAGCTGCAAACGAGCCGTGCCCGCAGCCCCAGACGAAGGAGCACCTGATGGCTCTGCAGATCATAGGGATAAGGAATGTGGTGATTGCCCAGAACAAGATTGACATCGTGACGAAGGAGCAGGCGCTCAGAAGCTATGAGGAGATAAGGGAGTTTGTGAAGGGAACGGTGGCTGAGGATGCCCCGGTCATACCCATAGCCGCCCAGCACAAGGCGAACATTGATGTGCTGATTCAGGCAATTGAGGAGCGAATCCCAACACCTGAGAGGGATGAAAGCAAGCCCGCAAGGATGTACATCGCCAGGAGCTTTGATGTTAACAAACCCGGCACAAAACCGGAGGAGCTGAAGGGCGGTGTGGTGGGGGGTTCGCTGATTCAGGGAGTGCTCAGGGTGGGGGATGAGATTGAGATTCGCCCGGGCTACAGAGCCACGGAGGGCGGCGAGACCAAGTGGCAGCCGCTCTTCAGCGAGGTGGTGTCGCTGCACGCGGGCAGGGAGAGGGTGGAGGAGGCACGCCCGGGAGGGCTGATAGGCATAGGCACCAGGTTTGACCCGAGCCTGACCAAGTCGGACGGGCTCTCGGGAATGGTGCTGGGAAAGCCGGGAACACTCCCGCCCACCTGGGAGGAGCTCGCCATTGAGCCGCACCTGATGGAGAGGGTGGTGGGCGCAAAGGAGGAGCTGGAGGTGGAGAGCATTAAAACCTCGGAGCCGCTGATGCTGAACGTGGGCACCGCAACCACCATCGGCACGGTTACCTCGGCAAGGGAGAACGTGGTGGAGCTGAAGCTCAAGCTGCCGGTGTGCGCTCTTGAGGGTGACAGGGTGGCGATTTCCAGAAGAATAGGCGCCAGATGGAGGCTTATAGGCTACGGGGTAATCGTGTGAATGCGCGCCGTGCTGGATACCAGCTTCCTGCTGATGCACCTGCAGGAGAGGGTGGATGTGTTCACGGAGCTTAAACTGATGCTGGGTGAGGTGGAGCTGGTGGTGCCGCAGCAGGTGCTTGAGGAGCTGGAGAGGCTGGCGGAAAGGGGCGGGAAGATGCGCATGCTGGCACGCTCCGCACTTGAGGTCGCCAGGAAGAGGTGCAGGGTGGTGAGGGTGAAAGCTAAAAGTGCCGATGAGGCTGTGGAGATGCTGGCTGGCAGGGATACAATAATCTGCACCAACGATAAAGTTTTAAAGGAGAGGGTCAGAAAGAAAGGCTCACCGGTTGTATTCAGGAGAGCACGCTCAAGGCTGGTGCTGGAAGGATACGTGTGATAAGGAGGCAGGAGTTATGGAGATAGCTGTGGTTTCTGCTATACTCAGTATTCTGGCTCTGGGATTTGCGGGATATCTGGTGAGAGATGTGCTGAGGTATGATGCGGGCAGCGAGAGGATGCAGAGCATTGCAAAAGCAATCCAGGAGGGTGCTATGGCATACCTGAACCGCCAGTACCGCACAATTGCGGTTTTTGCCGTGCTCCTCACCGTGCTGCTTGCAGTGGCGATTAACTGGCAGACGGGTGCAAGCTTCCTGCTCGGTGCGATTTTCTCGGCACTCGCCGGGTACATAGGTATGAACATCTCGGTGAGGGCGAATGTGAGGGTGGCGAATGCCGCCAGAGAGGGGCTCGGAAAGGCGCTGCCCTTAGCCTTCAGGGGGGGTGCGGTCACGGGGCTGTGCGTCGCCGGGCTGGGACTGCTGGGGGTGAGCGTGCTCTACTTGGTGTTCAGGGACCCGCTGCTCATCGTCGGCTTCGGCTTCGGGGGTTCGCTTATCAGCCTGTTCGCAAGAATCGGCGGCGGCATCTACACCAAGGCTGCTGATGTGGGAGCTGACCTGGTGGGGAAGGTGGAGGCTGGCATTCCAGAGGATGACCCGCGCAACCCCGCGGTGATTGCAGACAACGTGGGCGACAATGTGGGAGACTGCGCGGGCATGGGGGCAGACCTCTTTGAGACCTACGCCGTAACCGCCATAGGCGCCATGCTGCTGGGATGGGTGCTGATAAAGAGCCCGCTGGCGGTTGAGTATCCCCTCGCCCTCGGCGGCGCTGCGCTTGTGGCGTCAGTGCTGGGAATTCTGGCTGTGAGGTATGCCGGCGGGGGTATAATGGCAACGCTCTACAGGGGAGTGGTGGTGAGCGGCGCCCTGTCGCTGGTGCTCTTTTACGCTGTTACACGCCTGCTCTTCCCGCAGGGGCTGAGCTACTCTGACCCCGTGAGGGGAAGCATAAGCGTGAGCTCCGGCGGGCTGTTTCTCTCGGCTGTGGTGGGCATAGGCATTACCATAGCCATGATAGTCATCACCGAGTACTTCACCTCCACCAAGTATCCGCCGGTGCAGAGCATCGCAAGGGCTTCCAAGACGGGTGCGGCAACCAACATAATAACGGGACTTGCCGTGGGCTACAAGAGCACAACCCTGCCCGTGCTTGCGGTGGTTGCTGGCGTGCTCGCAAGCTACCACTTAGCCGGGCTCTACGGCATAGCCATAGCAGCGATGGCGATGCTCTCGGTTACGGCGATGATAGTCGCCTTAGACAGCTACGGTCCGATAACAGACAATGCAGGCGGGATAGCGGAGATGGCAGAGCTGCCGGAGGAGACGAGAAAGGTTACGGATGCCCTTGATGCCGTTGGCAACACCACCAAGGCGGTTACAAAGGGCTACGCCATAGGCAGCGCGGGGCTGGCGGCGCTTGCGCTGTTCGCAGCTTACCTGCAGGAGGTGGGCAAGGAGACGCTGATAAGGGTGGAGTCCTTCACCGTTGCCGACCCGAGCGTGCTTGCAGGTCTGCTCATAGGCGGGCTCATACCCTTCCTGTTTGCAGCCCTCGCAATGGAGGCTGTGGGTGTAACCGCCTTCAGCGTGGTGGAGGAGGTGAGGAGGCAGTTCCGGGAGATTCCGGGAATAATGGAGGGCAGAGCAAAGCCGGACTATGCGAGGTGCGTGGACATCGTCACTAAGGGCGCCCTGAAGCAGATGACGCTGCCGGCGCTGCTTGCGGTGCTGTCGCCGCTTGCGGTGGGCTTTATCCTGGGTCCCCTTGCCCTCGGCGGGCTGCTCATAGGCAGCATAATCTCGGGGCTGCTGCTCGCCCTAACCATGGCTAACGGCGGCGGCGCCTGGGACAACGCAAAGAAATTTATTGAAGATGGCAACTATGGTGGAAAGGGCAGCGACGCCCACAAGGCTGCAGTGGTTGGAGATACCGTAGGAGACCCCTACAAGGATACCGCAGGTCCCGCAATAAACCCGCTGATAAAGGTGATGAACACCATCGCGGTTATATTTGCCCCCCTGCTGGTGTAGAGTAAGGAGGTGTCAGCATCTTCAAGCTTGTGGTTGTGAAGGAGCTGGTGCGTGTTCCGCCTGACAGGTTCGGAACAAAGCTGGAAGAGACCATCATGGACATCCTGAAGAGGGGCTACGAGTACAGGGGCAGGCAGGAGGGCGGATATGAGGGCAAGCTGCAGCCAGAGCTGGGCACCATACTGGCGGTCACCAAGGTGCTGGACATAGAGGAGGGAAGGGTTATACCTGGGGATGGCGCCGCCTACCATCCGACTACCTTTGAGATGCTGGTGTTCAAGCCCGAGCTCCATGAAATCGTGGATGCAGAGGTGGTTGAGGTCAGGGAGTTCGGCGCCTTCGTGCGCTTCGCCCACTTTGACGGGCTGGTGCACGTGTCCCAGCTCACAGACGACTTCATAGTGTACGACAAGAAGCGGGGTGCGCTCATCGGCAAGGAGACCAGAAGGGTGCTTGAGCCGGGGGACAGGGTGAGGGCGAGAATAGTGGCGGTAAGCCTTGACCCAGAGAAGGTGACCAACACCAAGATAAACCTGACCATGCGCCAGCCCGGACTGGGCAAGTTTGAGTGGATTGAGGAGGACAAGAAGAAGAAGGAGAAGGGTGAATGAGGAGAAAGGAGAGGGCATGCAGGGAGTGCGGCATGATTCATGCCAAGGGTGAGGATACCTGCACGAGGTGCGGTGCACCCACTTCAGCCAACTGGCTGGGGTACATAAGGATTCTGGACCCCGAGAAGTCGGAGATTGCAGAGAAGCTCGGAATACCCACAAGGGGCAAGTTTGCGCTGAGGATTAAGTGATGAAGGACCTGAAGCTGCCGGAGGAGCTGCGGGGATACCTGAGAAAGCCGCTCGGCAGGCTGGTTGAGGGTGAAGACGCCGCAAGTAGGCTGGTGGCGGAGATTCCGGGGGAGAGGCTGATAGTGGTGGGCGACGTCAGCTACCGTGCAGCTCTTGAGGCTGGGGTTAAGCCGAAGCTTGCGGTGGTGGACTTCAGGGTGAAGCGTCAGGAGATTGAGGAGTACGAGCTCCAGGGAAGGGTGCTGAGGGTGACAAACCCGCCAGGCTGGGTTACGGCTGAGCTGTGGGATGCGGTGCATGAGGCTCTGGGCTCGGAGGGCGAGCACGTGGTGGTGGTGGATGGCGAGGACGACCTGGCGGTGCTTCCGTGCGTGATTGAGGCTGACTGGGGCTACAGCGTGGTTTACGGGCAGCCAGACCAGGGGGCAGTGCTGGTGGAGGTGGATGATGAGGCGAAGATGAGGGTGGGGAGTGTGCTCAAGCTGATGTTAACTCAGGATGAGTGGCGCAGGAGGTGATGTTTATGGAGGCAGAGGTTGTAGAGGAGAAGCGTGACCCGCTGCTCAACAGGGTTGAGGTGAAGTTCAGGGTGAAGCACAACGGCGCAACTCCCAGCAGGAAGGAGGTGAGGGAGAAGCTCGTCGCCCTCAGGGGCAGCGACCCCGAGAGGTGCGTGGTGGCAGGAATCTACACGGGCTTCGGCGCCAGAGAGAGCACGGTGTACTTCCGCGAGTACGACAGCGTGGCTGACATGCTGAGGGTTGAGCCGGAGCACGTGCTGCGAAGAAACTTCACCGAGGAGGAGCTGAAGGAGATGAAGAAGAAGGGTGAGTGAGATGAAGTGGAAGTACTACGAGGTCAAGGGCGACAGGGTGGAGAGAAAGCGCCAGTTCTGCCCCAGGTGCGGTGAGGGCGTGTTCCTGGCTGAGCACGCCAACAGGCGCTCCTGCGGAAGGTGCGGCTATACCGTGTGGAAGTGAGGCGCTACTCAAACTCAATGGTGGCAGGGGGCTTGTCGGTGATGTCGTAGAGCACCCTGGTCACGCCCTCCACCTCCCTGGTTATCCTGCTGGCTATCCTCTTCAGCACCTCCCAGGGCACCTGCATGGCGGTGGCAGTCATGGCGTCCACGCTCTCCACCACCCTCACAGCCACGGTGCTGCCGTACTCGCGTATGTCCCCCTTCACACCCACCGTGCGGGTGTCAAGCAGCACCGCAAACGCCTGCCAGGGCTTCAAGCCTGCCCTGCGGATTTCCTCCTCAACTATCGCATTTGCCTCCCGCACCAGCTCCACCTTCTCCCGGGTCACCTCGCCTATTATGCGCACCGCCAGCCCGGGACCCGGGAAGGGCATTCTCTCCGAGATGCTCTCCGGCAGCCCCAGGGCTCTGGCAACCATGCGCACCTCATCCTTGTAGAGGTCCCGCAGGGGCTCAACCAGCTCAAGCACCATGCCGCTGGGCAAACCCGCGACGTTGTGGTGGCTCTTTATCCCGCCGCCGCTCTCAATCCAGTCAGGGGCTATGGTGCCCTGCACCAGAAAGCCTGCCCTGACCTCTGCCGCCACCTCCTCAAACACCTCTATGAACACCCTGCCGATTATCCTGCGCTTCTCCTCCGGCTCTGTGACGCCCTTCAGAGCCTTAAGGAACCTATCTCTGGCGTTCACCAGCCTGAGGTTCATCCCCAGCTCCTCGCCGAAGATTCTCCTGACCTCCTCCGGTTCGCCCTTGCGCATGAAGCCGTGGTCAACAAACACAGCCACCAAGTGCTCGCCGAGGGCGCGGTGCGCCAGCACCGCCGCGACGCTTGAATCAACGCCGCCTGAGAGGGCTATTATAGCCGTTCCCTCGCCAACCTGCCTTCTGATTTCTTCAACAGCCTCCCGGATAAACTTCTGTGTGTCAAGCATCTCTACTCCTTCTCCTTTCAGCTGCTGCCGAGACGAATGACAGGAACACCGGAGCCGGCTTCAGCGGTCTTGACCTGAACTCCGGGTGAAACTGGGTGGCTATGAAGTGGGGATGCGAGGGTAGCTCGCATATCTCCATCCTCCTTCCAGAATCGCTGGTTGCGGAGAACACCAGCCCGTGTCTCTCCAGCAGGGGTATGTACTCGGGGTTCACCTCGTACCTGTGGCGGTGCCTCTCGCCGACGCTCTCGCACCCGTAGATTCTGTGGGCGAGAGTTCCAGGCTTTATGCTCACCTCTATCTCACCTAGGCGCATCGTGCCCCCCAGCCTGTCTATCCCCCGCTGCTCGGGGAGCAGGTCAATCACGGGATGCTCTGCACCCGGGTCAAGCTCGGTGCTGTTGGCGCCTGCAAGCCCCGCAACATTCCTGGCGAACTCCACCACCGCGAGCTGAAAGCCGAAGCAGATCCCCAGGTAGGGTATCCCGTGCTCCCTCGCATACCTTATGGCTGAAATCTTGCCCTCAGAGCCCCTGACGCCGAAGCCCCCCGGCACCAGAATGCCGTCCGCTCCTGAGAGCGCATCCTCTTCGCCCTCCTCCAGCCTCTCAGCCTCAACCCACAGCACCTCCACCCTGCGCTCAAGCTTCCATGCCGCATGCTTCAGAGCCTCAACCACGCTTATGTAGGAGTCGTGCAGGTGGGTGTACTTGCCCACCATGGCTATGCTCACCTTCTCCTTCACCTGCTTTATTCTGCTCACGAAGCTGCGCCACTCCTTCAGGTCATGCGCCCTCTCCCTCAGGTTGAGCTTCTCCAGGATGGTGTCGCCTATGCCCTGCTCCTCCATAATCAGGGGCACCTCGTATATAACCTCAACGTCGTGATTGCTTATCACATCCCGCTTGCTCACGTCGCAGTACAGGGAGAGCTTGGCTTTGGTTTCATCCAAGAGGGGCTCCCTGCACCTGCACACCAGCACATCTGGCTGAATTCCTATGCTCCTGAGCTCCTTGACGCTGTGCTGGGTGGGCTTGGTCTTCTGCTCACCCACCGCATCCAGCACTGGCACCAAGGTCACGTGGATGAAGAGCACGTTCTCCCTGCCAAGCTCCATTCTGAGCTGGCGCAGTGCCTCCAAGAAGGGCATGCTCTCTATGTCGCCGGTGGTACCGCCAATCTCAACTATGAGCACGTCGGGATTGCTCTTCCTGGCAATGTTCATTAGCTGCTGCTTTATCTCATCCGTAACGTGGGGGATTATCTGCACCGTCTGCCCGAGATACTCGCCCCTGCGCTCCTTCTCAAGCACCGAGAGGTAAATCTTGCCCGTCGTGATGTTGTGGTCTCTGGTTAGCTCCACGTCCAGAAATCGCTCGTAGTGCCCGAAGTCCAGGTCAGCCTCGTAGCCGTCCTTGGTCACCCACACCTCGCCGTGCTGGAAGGGGTTCATTAAGCCTGGGTCAACGTTCAGGTAGGGGTCTATCTTGCACACGTCTATGCGCAGCCCGCGGGAGCGCAGAATCAGCCCTATGGCAGCGGTGGTGACGCCCTTCCCGAGACCTGAAAGCACTCCTCCCGTAACTATTATGAACTTGGTCATCCCAGCTTCTCCTCTCTCAGGTCTATGGTTTCCTCAACCTCGGGTCCTGTTGAGATTATCGTCACGGGCACGCCCACCCTGCGCTCCACCTCCTCCACAAAGCTCTTAGCCTTTTCGCTCAGCTCTCCGTAGCTTCTCACTCCCCTGCATTTGGGGTCAAGGTAGTCTATGCAGGTGAGCGCTATCTGGCTGGCGCTGTTGAGCATCGCCGCATACCTCGCCATGTCATAGTCAAACCAGCCGATTCTGCGTCTCCTCCCGGTGACGGTGCCGTACTCCACTATTCCCAGGCGCTCCGCCTCTTCCTGAGGCATCTCTGTCGGGAAGGGTCCCGCCCCGACTCTGGTGGGGAAGGACTTGAAGACCACCACCACCTCCTTCACCTTTCTCGGACCTATGCCCACGTCAACGCACGCCATGCCTGCGGTGGTGTCCTTGGAGGTGACGTAGGGGTAGGTGCCGTAGAAGAGGCTGAGCCCGAAGCCCTGGGAGCTCTCAACGAGCACCCTTTTTCCGGCATCAGCGGCGCGGTTGAGCTCCTCGGCAACATCCGTGAGGTAGGGCTCAAGCTCGGGCACGTGCTCGGCAAGCCTGAGCTTCCTTGCAGCTCTGTCCATGTTTGCGGGACCGCAGCCCGTGCCGGTGCTGCCGATTTTGCCGGCGAGGTGCTCTGAGGCTCTGTCTTTCTGGATGTGCTCCTCCTCTATTATGCCGCACCTCCTGTCTATGCCTATCCTGTGCTGGATGCCTAAGCTCTCAATCTCCTCAAGCATCACCCGCGGGTTGACCAGCACACCCGCACCTATGAGCAGCCTGGCGCTGGAGTGGAGAAAGCCGCTGGGGGTGAGGCGCAGGGGGTACTTCCTGCCCCGGTAAATCACGGTATGCCCGGCGTTGGGTCCCACTCCAGCTCTGGCAATTATGTGAGGCTTATCCCGCATGCAGAGGTAGCTGATAATCTTCCCCTTGCCTTCGTCTCCCCACTGACCACCTACCACAACGGTTACCACTCAACCACCTCACTCAGAAAAAGCATGCTGAACAGGTGGCAGCCAGAGTTTATAAGGTTTATGCATCCCCCGAGGTGGTGCTGTCAAGTTAAGATGTTCTCACCCTCAGCAGGTTGAAGAATCGTTCAAACTCTGTTTCTCCTGACAATGGCTCAGGTTCTCGCAGGCTCTTTGCACTCTTGCTGGACTGCAGTATAAGCAGAGTCTGAGGAAGTTTGAGATGCGCTCCACGTAGCTTCTTATCCCTCCGCTAATAACCTCGTGCTCCAGCTCAAGCCATAACAGCCCGAGCAGCGCCTGCCAGCGTCGCTATTTGCCATACCTGCGCCTGAGCTCCTTCAGAATGGAGGGGGCGATGAGAGCATTCCTCGCCTGAGTCAATGCCATGAACAGAATCTTCCGTCGCTCTGGTTCTATCGCAAGCCAGAGCCAGTAGTAGCTCCCGCCAACTTTTATCAGAGTCTCATCCACCACCGCAACCCTCGCTTCGCCAGTCTCAATGTACCCTTTGAGCCGCTGCCAAAGCGCTGCACCCACTGGCGAATGCATGATAGCTCCGCTTGAAACCGAGGTTCTCAAGAAAAGCCTCCACACGACGGTAGGAAAAAGCCAGGCCCGCAAGGTACAAAGAAGTGGCATACAATACCATCATCGGAGGCGTCCTCTCCCTCTGAAACACTATTTTTAGCATTTTTATCACCACAAAATAGGACGCCTCCACCACACATTTATAGCTTAAGTTGACGGCATCGTAATAGCATACCAAAAACTTTTATAAATAATTTTACCTATAATTTTGCAAATGATGGAAAAATGGGAGAAATTACTGTGCTCAACAGAGCCACGACAAAAAGCAAGTCATTAAGAACCACTAT
>JALSIP010000062.1 GCA_026989875.1 archaeon | reverse complement strand
ATAAGCGTAAACGAGGATGAGCACAGCGCCACCTTTTATGCAGGCGATGAAGCGGGGAATCTTGCCACTGCCACCGTGCACTTCACCGTGGACACCACTCCGCCTGTGCTGGGCTATCTTCCCCCAACCCCGGAGGACGGTGAGATACTCACCACATCCAGTGTGAGCATAAACGTGAGCCACTACGAGCTTCACCCTGACGTTCTCGTGCTGAACTGGAACGGCACCAACATCACCACAGCCTACAGCGGGAGCTCCACGACCCCGCCCCTTCCACCCCTCTCGGACGGTCTCTACACCTTCTACGTGTGGGCAAACGACACCGCCGGCAACTGGAACAGCACTCCGCCGAGGACAGTCATAGTTGACACGATGCCACCGGAGGTTGACCTCCAGCAGCCCGCGAACGGCTCGGGTGTCAGGGGGCTGGTAAATGTCAGCGCGTCGGCTGTGGACCTGGGCTCCGGCATCGCCTCGGTGGTTGCGGTAATCTCAGGCACCAACTACTCTGAGGTGCTGAACATGAGCCACCAGGGCGGTGCACTCTACAGCGCCATCTGGAACACCACCACCCTGCCGGAGGGTGACTACGCCATCACCATAAACGCCACAGACCTTGCGGGATGGAGCAGCAGCGCCGTAGCGGTGGTGTCTGTGGACAGAACACCCCCGGAAATCAGCCTTCTCCCGCCCACACCATCGCCAGGTGCAACCCTGAGCTCAGGCACAAGCAGCGTCACCATAAACATATCCATCTCCGAGCCTCATCCAGACACTCTCGTGCTGAGCTGGAACGGTGCCAACGAGAGCTACACCTACACCTCCGGCTACCTGAGCATAACTAAGCAGGTCTCTGCAGGCGGAAGCTACACCTTCTACGTGTGGGTAAACGACACCGCGGGTAATGCAAACGCAACGCCGGTGGTGAGCTTCTCGGTGGCTTCTCAACCCCCCGCAGGAGGCGGGGGTGGCGGAGGCGGAGCAGGCGGAGGTGGCGGCGGAGGTGCCGGCGGCGTCTCAGGTGCTGCAGAGCCGAATACAGTGGTGATAGACAGGATTGGAGCTGGAGAAAGCTACAGGGTTTACTTCAGGACGCCCGAGGTGCCCGAGATCTCGGACATAGTGCTGTTCGCCTCCAGGACGCACTACAACGCTAAGTTAAGTGTGGAGAGCAGTGCAGAGAAGCCGGAAAAGCTTGAAAAACCTGCGGCTGGAGAGGTTTACAGGTACTTCAGGATATCCTACACCAGGCCCGAGTACCTGGAGAGGGTCAGGATAACCTTCAGAGTAAACCTGAGCTGGATGGAGGAGAACAGGATAAACAGCTCCTCCGTGGTGTTAATGCACTTCGTAAACGAAAGCTGGCAGGCATTGCCCACGGTGAAGCTCAGGGAGGCTCTCGGCTACGCCTACTACTCCGCTGAGACCGAAAACCTGAGCTGGTTTGCTGTGGTTGCCGAAAGGCTGAGGGAGAGAGCTGTGAGGAAGGCTGCCACGCTGCCCCTGCCAGAGGCGCCCTTGGAGAGGAAGACAGAGGAGAAGCTGCCACCAGCACAGCAGCCCACTCAGCCCTCTGAAGAAGCGTCTGTGGAGATAGAGGAGGTGCCGGTGATAGAGCCGGTGAAAGAAAGCCGCAGCCTCTGCGCACCCGTGCTCCCGGTTCTGCTCCTGCCCTTAGCGCTGCTCTGGCGCATCAAAAGAAATAATTAGCACCTACCTCCAGAAGTTATCTGAATGGTGAGACTGGACAGGCGGGGCTTTCTGAAGCTGAGCGGTGCTGCCGCGGTCGCTGCACTTGCGGGGGGTGGAACAGCGGTAGCTGAGGCTATGAGCCTTGAGCTCACCCGGGTGTCGCTATCCCTGGGTGCGGGTAAGAGAGCGGTTCAGATTTCTGACACCCACTTCTCAACCTCAGTTTTCAGCGTTGACGAAGCTGTGGAGCTAATAAAAGCCGAGAAGCCTGCCTACGTGTTCCACACGGGGGATGTGGTGAGCTTCAGAAGGGATGTGGAGAGGGCAAGAGAGATGCTCCGGGCTGTGGCAGAGTTCGCAGAGGTGTACGTGGTGCCGGGCAACCACGACCACTGGCGGGGGCTTGGTGCAGAGAAGCTGCAGGAAGCGCTGGGTGAGGAGGTGAAGGTGCTGGGAAACACCTCCGTGTATCTTGATGGATTCTGGCTGGCGGGCGTGGAGGACCCCTTCACAGGACATGCGAGGCTTGACAGGGCGCTGCGTGAGGCTGCCGAGCCCGTGCTGCTGCTTGCCCACTCACCCCAGATAATAGGAGAAGCCGCAGGAAGGGTCAACGCGGTGCTTGCAGGACACACCCACGGCGGACAGGTGCGCCTGCCCCTGCTCGGCGCCCTCTGGCTTCCGCTGCCGAAGGAGTACTGGCGCTACGACTACGGAAAGTTCGTGGTCGGAAGAACCGAGATGTTCGTAACCAGAGGCACAGGCACTGGCTGGCTGCCGGTGAGGCTAAACTGCCCGCCGGAAGTGGTGAGTCTGAGGATTTAGAACAAAAAATTGCTCCTGCGAGATACCGGATTTCTCTGCACGGATATTGCATTTAAATAATTTACCCCACCACCGCTTCAACCAGCTTCTCCGGCGAGAACACCTCCAGGTCCCCGTACTTCTGTCCTGTACCCAAGAAGAGCACTGGTTTTCTTATGGCGTGCACTATGCTTATTGCGGTGCCCCCCTTTGCGTCGGCATCTGCTTTGGTGAGCACCACCCCATCAATCTCAACCGCCCTGTTGAACCTCTCCGCCTGCTCCACCGCCGCATTTCCTGTGAGTGCATCTCCCACGAAGAGCACCAGGTCTGGCTTTGCCACCCTTGCGATCTTTTTCATCTCCTCAAGCAGGTTCACATTGGTCTCCATTCTGCCTGCAGTATCTATGAGCACCACATCCTTTCCCCTGCTCCTTGCGTGTGCTATTGCATCGTAGGCAACGGCTGCCGGGTCTGAGAGGCGCTCGTGCCTCACCACCCTCACCCCCAGCCTCTCAGCATGCCTCTCCAGCTGCTCAGCCGCGCCCGCCCTGTAGGTATCGCTGGCGGCGAACACGCATGAAAAGCCCTCATTCATCAGTCTGTGGGCAATCTTAGCCAGGGTGGTGGTCTTTCCGCTGCCATTCACGCCCACAAACATAACAACAAAAGGCTTCTCCTTCTTTTTCCTTATTTTCTCCTCCAGGCTCTCTGAGGGCATGCTCATCAACTCAAGCAGGTAACTCCTCAGCGTCTCCCTGACCACCTGCTCCACTTCCCTCCTTGCAACCCTTCTACCTGTGAGAGTTTCCTTGAGCTTCTGGCATATCTCCTCAGCCACGCTCAGGGCAACATCACTCTCCAGCAGCGAGAGCTCAAACTCCTGCAGAATCTCGCTCAGCCTGCGCTCATCAAGCTCCACCTCCCCCCTCAGTCTCTCTGCGAGCCTCTCAACCCTGTCCCTTAGCCCCCTGAACATCCCTCATCTCCTGCCTGGCTCTCTGCGCTGCTGCCAGAATCTGCTCCACCACCGGAGCCATCGCCTCAAGCCCCTTCATCACCTCATTCAGCTTGGAGGTGTGCTCCTCCCTCACCTTCTCCAGCTCCTCAATCCTTGCCTTCAGGTCCTCCTTGGCATCCTGCACGCTCTTCCTCACCGCCACATCCGCGCCCACGCTCACCACCACGCTCTTCACCTCTCCCAGCTCTGCATCCACAAACGCCCCCGAGCCCAGGGGCACGAGGGCTCTAACCTCGCTGCCATTGCCGATAACCTCCAAGCACTCAAGGGTCTGTCTGAACTCCGCTATGTGAGACACCACCAGCTCCAGGTTCTGCTGCAGCGCCTCTGCCTGGGTTCTCAGCACCTGGTACTGGGCGAGCACCTGCTCCGGTGTAAGCCTCTTCTCGCTCATTCCTCCACCTCGGCTACCCTCTCAACCACTATATTCCTTCTCTTCACCCTGTTGCGGCTGCCGAGCTCTGAAAGCACAGCCTCAACCACGTCCCTCTCTCTCACACCCCTGCGGATAACTGCAAACCTCTGCATTCTATCGCCGCACAGGAATCGTCCTTCAACCCTGAAAGTCTTCACCCTCATGCTACCACCTCACGAGAGCTCAAACACATCCTGGATGCGCATCATCTCCACGCCTGTGGTCTCGCTGCCCACCACCGCGCCCCTGGAATTAACCAGCATCCCCGTTCTGACGAAACCCACGCCCATGTTCACGGTTCCCACCTCTGCTCTGACCTCAAGGGCATCCTCCACAAGCTCAAGCTCAGCCTCGCTCAGCGACGGGTGCAGGAGCACGCCTCTCTGGTTGGCTGCGCCTATGCTTCCGACGGTTCTGTAGCCTCCCAGAGAGTCAACCATTCTCACCCTGCACCCCATCACCCTCTCAAGGGCGCTCTTGGTCTCCTCCTGCAGTCCGCTGTAAGCCAGCGCACCCGCATCACTGGCGAGAATCAGGTTTCCCAGGGCATTGTGCCTCTCCTCCACCACCTCCACCCTCATTCCCGAGCATTCCAGCACCTCAAGCTCCCTCTTCTCAGCCTGGGAGCACACCAGCATCCCGCGGTTGTTCATCGCCAGAAACACCCCGACCAAGGACGTGCTGCACAGGGTGGTTTTGAGCACCTCCACCTCCAGTGCCTCTTCTATGGTGCTCACAAACTCCGGTGGAGCCTGAGGCGGCACTATTGCAACCCTGTCATTCACCGCAGCCAAGGTTCCTATGTTCGGGTTGCTGTTGTAATCAGTGCGGAGGAGCATGGGGCACTACTCCGCCAGGCTCACCACCGCTATCTTTGCATCCTTATCTTCCTTTTCTGCTTTGATTCTGAGCCTTGCCGGCAGCTTCTGGATGCCGCGGCTCCAGAGTGCCTCATTAACCTCCTCCTGTATGAAAACCCGCTCAACCTTCATGTGGCGCTGCACAAACTGCCTCAGGTACCTCATCGCCTTGGCAGCTCTCTTTGTCCGCGGCGTTTTCTTTATCCTGTGAAACCTCAGGGTGTATATCCTCTCAATCATGGGCTACACCTTCAGCTTCCTTCTTCTCCAGTTTCTGCGCTTCGGGTGGGTTCTCACCCTTCCACCCGTCTTTGCAACCGCCCACACGGGAACGGGGCGGTTCTGCTTTTCAGCCTTGCTCATCCTGATCTTCCTGGCAAGCGTGACCCTGCTCAAGCTACACCCTCCTTATCTTTATATCCCTTTTCTTGGGCGTAACCTTCCTGAGAATCTCCTTGAGCTGCTGGTCGCTCAGGGGTTTGCGAATCTGCCCCCGCTGCGCAAGCTGAATCAGCAGCGCCTCAACCTGCGCCCCGAACTCCGGGCGCGCCATCTTTATGTTAGCCAGTCTGGTTCTCGCCTCGGGTGTGAGGATGCTCCTCATCAGCACCCTCTTCTGCTCCTCAATCTGACGGAGCTGCTCCTGCCTCAGCGCCTCCTCCTGCAGCTGGCGCTGCAGCTCCATCAGCTTTCTCCTCTTTATCTCCTCGGCATCCTCCACCTCATCTCACCTGTACCTCTGGAGTTCCGGCATCCTCCTCATGATTCTGGCGGCAATGCTGTCCAGCAGGCTCCTGCCCTGGGGTGTCACCCTGCGCCCCTGCTCGCACTTCTCCACCAGCCCTGCGCTCTCAAGCTGCTGCAGCAGCTTCCTTATCACCGCGCCGCTTCCACCCCTTATCGCATCAGGAGCACAGCCGCAGTTCTTCCTGCCTCCGTACCAGCGTCTCAGCGTCTGCACCCCCACCGGTCCATGCACGTAGAGCTTTCTGAGCAGGGAGGCGGCTCTGATGTGCCACCAGTCCCTCTGCACCGGGGCACGCTCCCTGTTTGCGCCCGTCTTCACGAACGCCGCCCAGCGCGGTGGCTTGAGCTCCTCCCTCTTCTTCAGCTCTGCGGTGAGCTCCCGTATCAGCTCTGCGGGTGGGACATCATAAACCGTCGGCATGCACAACCTCCTTGTACCTCTTTACGGCTGGTGATGTAGCGTCTGCAATCTCTTTTGCAATTTCTCTCTTGCGTAGGGCACCCTTCTCACAGCCCCGCACTCCATGCAGGTGAATATCACCCTCATCTTTCTGCACCTCACCCTGAGGTTAGCTCCCGGCACCAGGAATGCGCCGCACCTCCTGCAGAACCGCCTCTTCCAGCGCCTCGGAAACCTCAGGTTGTACTTCATTCCTATCCTTCTCGCCAGCTCCACGTAGCGTCTTGCGAGCATCCTGTCACCGTGAAAAGCTTCCTCCGCAAGCTGCATAAGTATCTCCATTCTCTCCTTAGCTATGCGCCGCTCAAGGCTTCTGTTTCTCCTCACGGTGCGTGCACCTCGCCGGCGATTATGAAGGGCACCGGCATGAAGCTCAGCACCATCACCAGCGCCGCCACCGCTATTAGCAGCTTGGCGCCCCTGCTGAGGGGTGAGACATCATCAAGCGGTCCCGGGTGCCTGAGCCTGGTGAGTATGTACGCCACAACCGCCCACATCAGCCATCCCGGCCAGAGCACCGCAGAGGCTACCAGCACCGCAAGCACGCCAGTGTAAACTGCCCTGTACCTTCTCGGTGTCAGGGCTCTGACGATGTGTCCGCCATCAAGCTGCCCCAGGGGGATGAGGTTGATGGAGGTCACAAACAGCCCGATCCAGCCAGCCATCGCTAAGGGGTGCGGAGCTATACCTGCGCCCTGCTCCGGCAGCAGGTAGCCTGCCATTATCTGCATTGCTAAGGGCATCGCAAAGGCTATGCCTCCCACCTCCGTGCTTTCAAGGGCTGTGGAGTGGCTCAGTCCGTAGGCTGCAACCGGCAGCGCCAGCAGAAACCCTGCAAGAGGTCCCGCTATACCCAGGGCGACTAAGGAGTCCCTGTCCGGCACTGGTGAGCGCATGGTTATCACCGCTCCCATTGTACCGAAGGGGAAGATGTTGGGCGGAACAGGTATGAACATGGGCGGGCTTGCATTCATCCTGCTCATCCTTGCCACAGCATAGTGCCCCAGCTCATGCCCGCCCAGGATTGTGAGAAGCGCCCCCGCAAACACCAGGCTGAGCTTCAGGTTGCCCTCCGCCCACCACAGGTAGCCCGCGAGGGTAACGCTCGCCAGCGTCAGCACCAGCAGCAGCAGGTGCAGTCCGCCAGCGCTGGCTACACGCTCATGCTTCGGTATAAAGCTCACCACATACCTTCCGTCCCTGGTTTTCCTGTAAACAGGATAGTAGGGTGTGCGCTCAAAAGCCCTGAGCACTGCCCTGAAGCTGTCTGGGTGGGAGTATATGGGGGCGACCTCAAACACCGGCGGCGTGTGCTGGTGCACCCTCAGCACGTGAAAGCCCCTCGCCACCAGCTCCTCAAACTCCTGCGTCTTCACCTCCTCACCTCCAGGTAGCCGCGTGTGAGCTCAAGCACCGCCCGGCGTCCGCTCAGCTCCGAGAGCCTTCCAGCAGCACCCTCGCACACCCCCAGCGGTATCTCGGAGATGACTGCCCCGCTGACCAGCATCTCGTCAGCCAGCTCCGCTACGATTCCCGCTGGAGCGGTGCCATGCCTTGCCAGCGAATACATCACATAGCATCCCACGCTTGAGCCCTTGGTGTGGGGCAGCACCAGCAGCACGCCGGCGATGCTCTGCCCGTGCAGCGGATGCGAGCGCTCCACCACCCTTCCGCTCTCAGGCTCAACACCACCTAAGAAGGAGATGGGCTCGCTGCTCACCAGCAGCCTTCCCTCTGCCCTCCTTCCGTACACCCGCCTGACTTTCAGCCTCACCAGGCAAGCACCTCCACCCTGCTCTCAAGCTTCCAGCGCTCCCTGCACTCACAGCTCAGCTCCAGCACCTCAAGCTCCTGCGTGGCTGAAAACTCCCTTATAGCCGAAGCCACCTGAGAGGTGCACCGTCTGCAGTTTCTGGGCGTTCTTCTCCCTCCCGAACCCGTGGGATGGCACACCACCGGCAGGCTCAGGCGGCGCTTCACCCTTCTCAGCACCTCCACCACGCTCCACAGCCAGGGCGGCGAGTACTCCCCCCTCAGGAACATCCTCTCCACCAGCGTCCCCCTGTGAATGCACACAGGATTGTAGCTGAGCCTGGTCGCCCCCGCTCTTGCAGCAGCCAGCCCGCTCTCCACAGCGTCCTCCACAGCCTCCGCCTCGCTCATGAAGGGCGGCTTCACCAGGATGTAGGCTTTCACCCTGACCCCCCTCCGCCTGCACCTCTCCACAGCCTCCGAGAAATCGGCAAAGCTGAAGCCCTTGTTTATGAACACCTCCCTCACGTAATCGCTGGCGCTCTCAAGGCCGATGCCCACCTCAAGCTCCGCAGCGAGCAGCTCGGAAGCCTCCTCCAGCTTCTCTGAGGTTACGAACTCGGGTCTTGACTCAACCTGCAGCCTGAGCACACCCCGTGAGGAAACAAGCTCGTAAATCTCTCTTCTCGTCTCTGCAGAAATCTGCCGCTCATCAAAAAAACTTCCGGAGTTGAAAATCTTCAGGTACTCCACCTCTCCCAGCTCATCCAGCGCCCTTTCAAGAATTTTAATAGCTCCCCCACTCCCTGTGAGAGCGGGGGAGCGTTTTTCCATCCCGGAGTAGCCGCACATGTAGCAGCCTGCTCTGGCAGCCCAGTGGCAGGTGCCAGCCGGCAGAATCACCGCCCCCGCAGGCACCTGCTCGCCTTTCAGGTACTCTGTCTCCTTCCAGAATCTCTGCATCACCAGAGCACGGCTGCCTAACGTCTAAATTCCAAGCTCCTTTCTGCGCTTCATTATGTGCTTCTCAATCCAGTCCACCGCCTCAATGGGGTCGCACTCCGGCGCCAGCTTGCCGCCGGTGAGCCTCTCCACATCCTCGGTTAAAAGCTTCACCAGCTCGGGTGCGCCTGTCACGGGGGGCAGGGGTGCCACGTGGGTGTACACTCCCAGAGCCACGGCGAAAATCGCGTCTATGGTAGCCTTCTGCTCCATGTACTCCGGAGCGGTGGCTGCGATGGGGAGCTGTGCCGTGTCCACGCCCAGCTCATTGGCTATTGCGATGACAAGCTGCGCCAGCCTGCCCGTGTCGGTGCACGTGCCGAAGCTGAGCACAGGTGGAATGTTCAGCGCCTTCAGCACCTTTCTAAGCCTCTCGCCTGCCAGCTCCTGCGCCTCCAGGCTTGTCAGCCCTGCCACCTGCACCGCGGCGTTGCCGCAGCCCATGCTGAGCACCAGGATGTCCCTCTTAATCAGCTCCTTCGCTATGGTGACGGTGTTCTCATCGTGGGGACCGTTCCTCAGGGTGGTGCAGCTCACCAAGGCAACGACGCCCTTTATATCGCCGCTCTTAATCGCCTCCAGCAGTGGCTCAAGGCTTCCGCCCAGAGCTTCAAGGATGCTCTCTATGGAGAAGCCCACCACAGCCTCCTGCCTGCGCTCCGGCACCCTCGCCGGCTTATCCTTTCTCCTCCTGAAGTTCTCTATCGCCAGCTCCACCAGCCTCTCAGCCTGCTCCTTCACCAGCTCTGGCTTGTAGTCAAGGCTCTCCTCCACGCCCCGCATCCTCACCAGCCTGGAAACAGGCACCAAGGTGACGCCGTACTTCTCCGCGTATTCGGCGAGATTCGGAAGGGAGCAGTTCATGTCCATGGCGAACACATCTATTGCGCCCGTGGCGAGCAGGTACTCCTGGGTAATCCAGTTGCCTGTCAGCCCAACAAAAACATCGCCCACCTCGTAGCGCTGCAGCAGCTCCTGGCCTGTTTCAATGGAGCCCACTATCCTGAGCCCCTTCGCCCCTGCCTGCCTCGCCTTTTCCTGCACCTCCTCGCTCTTAGCCAGCTCAATCAGCGCAGCACCCACGAAGGGCTCGTGCCCGTTCACGGCGATGTTCACATATTCAGGGTCAACTATGCCCAGGTCCACGTAGCCCCTGTGCGGCTTGGGTATGCCGAAGAGCACATCCTGAATCACCTCCAGGCTGAGCTGCGCCTGGAAGGCTGTTGCTATGCCCATGCGCATGGCTTTAAGGGCGAGGGATGTGTAGCTGCTGTCCACGTTGGTCATGCTGGAGGCGGCGTTCACCATAATCTCGTGCAGCACCCCTCCCGGGAATATGCCCAGCTCCCTCCAGAGCTGCTTCCTCTTCTCGGGTGCGAAGATTTCCACCAGCCTGCTGGGCTCCTCGGAATCTCTGCTCATGTCAGCGAGCACGAACTCAGCCACCTCCACCGCAACCTCGTTTATCTCCCTGCCCTCCGTCTCTATGCCCAGAGCCTGAGCAAAGGCGATGAGCTTATCGGGTGCCGCTATCCTGAAGGGCGTCCTTCCCTGAGCGGTTGCCCTGAGGGTCTTAACAGCCTCCACGGCGTGATACGAGTAGGCGGCTGCGCCCATGATGTTCCTGTGAAGCATGTTTCTCATTGCCATGCCGTTTGCATCAATGCCACAGGCGCCGTAGGGCGCCTTCTCGGTTATCCTGCACGGACCCATGCTGCACAGCTGGCAGCTCAGCCCCTTAACGCAGAAACCGCACTTGTTCTTCTGCGCCTCATAGCGCTCAGCAACGGTTTCCACCTCACCCCCGATTTTCTCCTGCATCTCGTTGATGCTGGAGTGCACACTTATCTTTGCCATTTTCATCACCGGCAGGAGCTTCCCGCGGCGCCTACATTATCCTTTCCCCGGACATGTTCGGGAAAGCTCCAGCAGGCGCTCAGCCATAAACTCCAGCACCCCGCGCAGGTTCTCGGCGTTATCAAACCTGGCTATCTCCTCCAGCTCCTCGGCGCTGAGCCTCTGCATGCTATGCACCTGCGCTGTAAGCAGCGGCAGCGCCCTTGTCACCTCATCCACGATTGTCACATCAGCCTCCTGTGCGGTTCTTGACAGCGGATTCAGGTCTATGGCGACCACCTTTTTTCCCAGCCTCTTGAGCGCCCCGGTTCTGTCTCCATCCTCAACAGCCACCAGCACCACGTCCGAGGCGTATATGCCCGAGGAGCTCACCTTTCTGCGCTCGCTTTCAAGCCCCTCTATCTCGGCATCAGCCCTCCAGAGCACCCTCTCAGCCCCCGCACTGCGCAGGTGCTCCGCTATCCTTCTCGCCCGCTCCTCCGAGCGGTAGAAGAGGTTGACCTCTAAGGGGGCGTTGAGTGCCCTGCCCAGCCTCGCCAGCTCCTCCGGGCATAGCACGGCGGTGTTGCCGTTGACCGAGATTACAGGCTTCCTGGCAAGCATCAGCATAGCCGCACCCGCTCTTATGGCTGCGGCAGCTAAGGGTGTGGTTTTCTCACCCAGCAGGTAGTCAAAAGCCTCACCTCTGCCGTGGGCTATCAGCCCCTGAAGCACCGTCATGCCCGCTTCAAACCCCCTCACCAGCCTCTCCCGCTGCATCAGCGAGGCATACCTGGGGTGCTCAGGCGGAATCCTCATCCTTCATGAAACCCCCGGAGACCACCAGCTTCAGTCCGTCCTCAACGCTCATCTTCATGGGTATTATCTCCTCCTCGGGCAGCATCACCATCATCCCCGAGGTTGGATTGGGTGCGGTGGGTATGAATATGTTCACCAGCCTCTTTCCAGTCGCCTCCCTTGCCTCCTGCACACCCGAGCCGCTGGTGAAGCCCAGCACGTAGCACCCCTTTCTGGGATACTCCACCAGCACCACACCCTTGAAGCCCCTGCTGCTGGAGTCAATCACAGCCTCGCTCGCCTGCTTCACTGTGGAGTAGACGGTCTTGGCGAGGGGCACCCGCATTATAGCCTGCTCAACCAGCATGACCAGCCTTCTGCCGAGGGCAAGCTTGGCGAGGGCGCCTGCAGAGAGTATCAGGAGCAAGGTGAGCACCATCCCGACGCCCGGCACGTACCTGCCGGCGAGCTCCTCCACCACCGGCTTCATGAAGTTGTCCAGTATGCTGAACCCGAACCACAGCACGTAGGCTGTGGCAACCAAGGGCACAAATACCACCAGTCCCGTAAGGAAGGTGTTCCTCAGGGTGTGAATCACGCTCATATCAGCCTTGCCCCGCAGTTATCGCTTCTGAAGAGCAGGGGCTGCAACTTCAGCAGCTCGGCAGCCTTCTCGGCATCTCCAGCCTCAACAAACAGCGCCTCACCCAGCATGCACACCCCTGCACTTATTCCGTGTGCTTCCAGCATGAGCAGAGCCTCTCTGAGCTTTTCAGAAGCCAGTCCTGTACTGAGTGCAAACTTTCTTGAAAGGCGGATAAGGGTGGAAAGCTCCGGCTCCTCAAGCATGCGCTGCAGGCAGCTTCTCGTCAGCCTGTGCATCTCCGAGCCTGCCCTGAGGCTTCTGAGGCATCTGCCTGTGGGCTTCTCCCCTCCCATCACCAGCACCGCCACCTCCTCCCTGCAGTAGAACCTCTCCACGCTGCCCACGCCAGGAGCCCCAGGAGACGTGCGCACCACCAGTCCGCCATGTATCTGTGCAGCCACGTCACCCAGCCCTGTCAGGCACTCCACTTCAGCCACATGCGCGATTCTGCCCAGCATGGTGGCGCTGAGTCTGAGCCCCAGAGCATGGCTGAGTGCAATCGCCGTGCTGAGCGCGCCGGCACCGCTTGCACCCAGCCCCTGGGCAACAGGCACCTGGCAGGTGTGGCTGAGCTTTACCCTGTATCTCTCCCCCTTCATCTCAAGCAGCATCTCCGCCACCTTGGTGCTCACCTCGCAGGAGCACAGCCTGCCGTTCAGCTCCACCGTGATGCTGGTTGAGTCAGCAGCCTCTGCCACCGCCTCGGTATGCACACCTGCCTCAAGCGTGACTCCAGCTCCCCTGGAGCCCGTGCGCTCTGGCGACTCTGCAAAGCACGGCTCAAAGAAGGCGGTGATGTGGGCGGGGGCAAAGGCTCTGCCCCTCACCTTCTGAGCCTCCTGCACACCTCCTCAAAGATGTGGTAGGCAACCTCCTCCTTTGGCATTCTCGGAAATGCCCTGAAGTCCTCGGCATCAACCATAACAGTTTCAGTGTCCTCGGAGCCGAATATTCCCTTTGAGACGTCATTGGCAACCACCAGGTCAAGTCTGTGCCTCTCAAGCAGTCCCTTAGCCTCGTTTATCATGTCCTCCATGCCTGCTGCATACACAGCCTTGAAGGCTACCTTCAGCATTCTCCGCTCCCTGACCGCCTCCAGCACCTTGGGTGCCGGTCTCAGCTTCAGCACGTGCTCCTCTGAGGAGCTCAGCTTTCCCTCGGCTGGCGAATCCACCAAGAAGTCGCCTATGGCTGCGGCGCAGATGAAGACATCAGCACCGCGGGTTTGCTTCACCACCTCCTCAAGCATCTCGGTGACGCTGAGCGCCTGCACGTGCTCCACGTATCTTGGCGGTGCCACCGCGAGCCTGCCCGCTATCAGCACCACGTCTGCGCCCCTGTAGAATGCCTCCTTTGCCAGGGCTATGCCCATCCTGCCTGAGCTGCGGTTGGTTATCACCCTTATGCAGTCCACTCTCTCCTCTGTTGCACCTGCGGTTATAACCACCCTCTTGCCCGCGAGCTCGCGCCTGCTGGTTTCTCTGATAACGTGCTCCGCTATCTCCTGCACCGGGGCGAGCTTTGCCGCGCCCTCACCGAGAACGGGGGGAATCACCCTGACGCCCCTTCTTTCAAGCTCAAGCAGGTTCTTTCTCACAGCCTCATTGTCGTAGATGCTCAGGTGCATGGCTGGAGCCACCATCACGCTGCTTCTGCTCGCCAGGCACACTAAGGTGGGCGGGGTGTCTGCTATGCCTGTGGCGAGCTTTGCGATGGTGTTTGCGGAGGCGGGAGCCACGAGCACGCAGTCAAACTCCCTCAGGTACTCCAGCTCGCCCGTGATTCTGGTAACCGGCTGCCTGCGGGTGGCAAACCACATGGCGTCCCTGCCCACTATACCCAGAGCCTTTCTGCTCATGTAGGCGGTTACCTCGGCGCCGTGGCGAATGAGCTCCCTTGCAAGTTTCGGCGCCTCAATTGCGGCTGCGCTGCCCGTAACGCACAGCGCTATGCGCTTTCCAGCAAGCCTCTCGCTCTTTCTAACCAGTCCATCCATGCAGATTTTCTGGACTGCGTGGGTTAAATATTTTCCTGCCTCTGCACCCTTCTGCGGTTGAGTCTCCTGAGCTCTTCAGGCAGAGGCTCATGTCTCGCCGGCACACCCACGGCGAGGTGCCAGGGGGGCACGCTCTTAGTAACAACAGCCCCCGCTGCCACGAAGGCGCCCTCACCCACCTCAATCCCCGGCAGCAGCGTGGCATTTGCGCCTATGCTGGCGCCTCTTCTCAGCACTGGAGCGGAGAGCTCGCCGCTGTCCCGCAGGGGATAGCGGTGGTTGGTGAGAGTAGCCATGGGTCCTATGAACACCCTGTCCTCAATAACCGTGCCCGTGGGGATGTACACCATGCTCTGGATGCTCACCTCCGAGCCTATGGTGCAGCGGTTCTCCACGATGCTGTGGCTGCCTATCAGCACCCGGTCACCTATGCGGGTGTGCTCGCGTATCAGCACCCCATGCCCTGTCTCAAGCTCCTCTCCTGCCGAGACATCGCAGTAAATCACGCTACCGCTGCGTATCCTTGCCCTCCTGCCTATCACCGCGGGTTTGCAGCCTGGCGAGTAAACCAGCCCCACAAGCGCCCCCTCCTGCACCACACACCCCTCACCCAGCTTTGCCCTCAGCTCAACCCTACCAGCTCTCATCCACCCTCACCGCCCTCTGCTCCCTGCCAGCCTGCATTGCGAGCTCCACAAGCCTAACCGCCCTCACTCCGTCCTCTCCTGTCACCGCCGGCTTTCTGTGGTGCAGCACGCTTTCAACAAAGTCCTGCAGCTCAAGCTTGAGGGGCTCCGCACGCTCAACCATCACCTCCCTCTCCCTGGGCTTTCCGAACCTTATCAGGAACTCCCCGAAGGAGTCGTAGTCCATCTGGAGCATGTTCTCGTAGAGTCTCAGTCTCTGGTTCATGAAGTCAAGCTCGCTGTAGCCGGCGGTGCCCGTTATCTCAAGGCGTCTTATCTTCACGGGAGTAAGCCAGTTGACGAAGTTCACGCAGGTTGTGGTGCCGTACTCCAGCAGGATGACAGCCTGGTCCTCCCTGCCTCTGCTGAACACCCCCCTGCCTCTCGCCACTATCCTCTCCGGCATTCTGGAGAGCAGGTAGTTGAACAGGTCTATGTCGTGCACCGCCAGGTCAAGAAACACGTTGTCGCTCCGCCTCCTCACAGGGGGGAGACCCACACGCTTGGAGAGCATGAACACCACCTCCCCCAGCTCGCCCTGCTCTACCAGCTCCTTGAGTCTGGCAACGGCGGGGTTGTGGCGCTCCACGTGCCCCACAGCCAGCACCACCCCCTGCCTCTCCGCAGCCCTCACGATTTTCTCAGCCTCCTCCGCACTTTCTGCCAGCGGCTTCTCCACAAGCACGTGCACGCCTCTGGAGATGCACGCCTCCGCCACTTCACGGTGCGTGTGGGTTGGTGTGGCTATGCTCACCGCATCCAGCCTCTCCCGCTCAAGCATCTCCGCGTGGCTGCGGTAGTGCCTGCACCTGAACCTCCTGGCGAGCTCCTTAGCTGCGCCTGCGGGGTCGGCTATTGCCACAAGCTCCACCTGCGGAAGCTCCGCATACACCCGCACGTGGTTTCTTCCCATGCTGCCCGCGCCTATGACTCCAGCCCTAAGCAAGGAACCACCACACAGCAAGTGCCGCTAATACCGCCTCTCCCCCCAGCAGTATAAGCGTTACCCCCTGCTCTGTGGCTCTGCCCCTGAGGGCGATGAGGAGCTTCATGGCTGCGTGGGTGAGGTCGTATATTCCGCCATACCTGGGCAGGAGGCTGCCGTCCTGCCTGGGCATTCCGAAGGCTTCCACGTTGAACCTCTTCCTCAGGGGCAGGAGGAAGTCCAGGAAGTAGGGGATGAAGAGCACTAAGGCAAGCTTCTCCATGTTGCCCAGGATTGCAATGCAGGCTATGAGGGCGCCCACGCTGTAGGTCATGCTGTCTCCAGGAAACAGCCTCGCCGGATACCAGTTGTACCTGAGGAAGCCGAGCAGCGAGAAGAGCATCGTCCCGGCGATAACCGCCACCCAGCCGGTGCCGGTGCTCCAGCTCACGTAGCCCATGGCGCCGAGCAGAATCACCCCCATGCCAGCCTCCAGCCCGTTGTAGCCGGCGAGCATGTTGAAGCCGTTTGCTGCGCCCGCTATGCCCGCCGGCACCAGCAGCAGCGGATACAGAAGCCCGAGCTCCAAGTTGCCCAGCAGGGGCACGGAGATGCTGCTCTCTCCAGCGTTTACCGCCATCATGGGCAGCGCAGCAGCTAAGGTGAGCAGGGGCTTCTGCCAGCGCTTCAAGCCAATCTTCCAGCCAAGAAGGTCGTCCATCAAACCAATGCAGAAGATTATCAGCACGGTTGCGAGCGCCGCCAGGGTGTAGAGCAGGTGCTCACCCCTGCCCAGATAGAAG
>JALSIP010000061.1 GCA_026989875.1 archaeon | reverse complement strand
CCTCTACTTAGAGCCAGCAGATGGAAGCTGGCGCAGCGCCATTGACCACGTTTACGTGAGGGACGGCTTCAGAGGGAGGGGTGTGAGGGCGCTTGAGGAGAGCTTCAGCTCGCCTCCTGACTGGAGCACCCTGCGCTGGCGGTTTGCGGGTGGCGAGTACATCGGTAACTCCAGCGGACAGGCTATAGCCTACCTTCCCGCATACCATGCAGCCGACTTCAACTACAGCGCTGAAATGAGGGTGTATGAAGCCAACGCAAGCCTGAGCGGCACCGCTGGTTTGGTCTTCAGGTACAGGGATGAGAACAACTACTACCTCTTCACCGCATACCCCGAGCTCAGCTCGGTGAGACTGTGGAGCGTGGTAAACGGCACCTGGTACCTGCTCAACGAGAGCAGCTACAGCTTCACGCCCGGGAGCAGCTACACCCTTGAGGTTTCGGTTTCCGGAAGCAGGGTGCTCGCGAGGGTGAACTCTGTACCCGTGCTCAGCTTCAGCAGCCTGAGCTCCCACCCCGCGGGAAGCGTGGGGCTCAGGGTGAGAGACGCCACGGCCGGCTTCGCCTGGCTCAGGCTGCAGGACGCCTCGGGGGTGAGCTACGAGAACTTCTCACCACCCCTGCTGGGATGGTGCACCCTCAGGTGGTGCACTTCCTCGGGAGCCTACGGAAGCAGCGCCCCCTACTCCAGCCTGCTCAGCTTCTCTCCCTCGCCTGTGCTATCAAACATGAGCTATGCCGCAAGGGTGCGCATCACCAACGGCACTGCCTGGAGGAACCCCACCGCTGGTTTGGTCTTCAGGTACAGGGATGAGAACAACTACTACCTCTTCACCGCATACCCCGAGCTCAGCTCGGTGAGACTGTGGAGCGTGGTAAACGGCACCTGGTACCTGCTCGCAGAGGGCAGTGCAGGCATCTCCTACGGAAGCTGGCACCTGCTCAGGGTGGAGGTGGCGGGCAGCCGGGTGAGGGGCTACGTTGACGGCAGGTATGCTGTGGAGTTCGCAGCACTGAGCTCCCATCCCTCGGGCAGGGTGGGGGTAAGAGTAAGAGACGCCACGGCTGAGTACGACTACGCCCTTGCGGAGACCTGGTAGGATGTACCTGCTCTACGAGGATGGCAGGGTCGTGTGCAGGGTGAGGCTGGCTGACAGCTTCTGCAGCAGGCTGCTGGGGCTGATGTTCAGGAAGGCGCTTCCTCCGGGAGAGGGGCTGCTGATAAAGTTTCCCCGCTACGCGGGACGTGGCGGCGTGCACTCTTTTTTCATGCGCTTCCCCATAGACCTCTACTACCTTGACGAGACTCTCAAAGTGGTTGAGAGCGCGAGGCTTGAGCCCTGGAGGGTGCACATCCCGAGGAGGCGCTGCAGCTATGTGCTGGAGGTGAGCGCGGGCACGCTGAAGCTCAGAGCAGGTGAGAGGCTCACCCTTGCTCCCGCTCCCAGGGAAAGAGGGGGCTGAGGTACTCGGCTATGCTTTCAAGCGCCTCCTCATCAAGGCACTCCTCCCCGCTGACCACCTCCAGGCTCTGCTGCATACCCTCTGCCACGTGCACGGGTATGCCCTTTGAGCGCAGCTCGCCAGTCAGAAACTGCCTGAGCAGCTCTTCTGCCCTGAGATGCCTGCGCCTCACGAACACCGCCCACCTGCCGTTGAGGATGAAGGGCTTTGAAAGCTCTGAGCTGTGCATGCTCAGAAACCTCTCCTCATGGCTGGAGTTCACCGGCGGACCTAAGTGCAGGTGCGCCTCGGGCAGAGTCGCTTCAAGCAGCTCAAAGAAAAGGTGGCACCTCCTGCCGGCGTGCACACCCCCGCCGAGCACACGGAAGCCAGCCACCTCAAGCTGCCTGCGGAGCAGACGGTGAGCCTTGCGGAGCTGCGGGTAGAGGATGTCATCCACAACACCTGGAGCCGGGAAGCGAAGCCCCAGAAGCACCGTGCCCCTGGCGGCAAGCATAGCCGCCACCTCCTGCCTGCTCACCCTGCGGGGAGGCGGAAAGAAGAAGCTCATGCTGGGTGCCCGCAGGAAGCACTTGCTGGCATACACAAACTCAGAAAACTTCTGCAGCGAGAGCGCCGCCGCCACGTTTCTGCGCTCGTCCACCGGGTCTATGAACACTAAGGGCGAGGAGAAGCGCCTCCTCTCCCGCTTTTCATCCACCTCCCCCATGCCGAGAACCACGCCGGGCTTCCAGGTGGCGGCGCTGCGAAGCACCTGCTCAAAGCTGCCGAACCTGAGCACCAGAAGCTCGCAGAGGTAGCCGGAGAAGCCCTCCACCCTTGCCTCAGCTCCGTAGCATGAGATTCCCCTGAGGAACTGCTTGAGCAGCCTCACCTCATTCTCAAGCCCGCCTACCCTGCTCCTGACGTAGTCGTTGTGGAAGGGTGTCCTGTCAACAGCGCTCTTTATACCCTTAAGCTCGCGCAGCGCATAGCAGGGCACGAGCTCCACCTCATACCCCATGAACCTGCCCCTGAGGTAGGGGTGCTCCGCATACCTCTTCTGGGGCTCAACCAGCACCTCAGAGGCTATCTGGGCGACTATGCTCTCCATCTCCTGCTTGCTGTACTCCTCGGGGAAGAAGATGAACACGTCCAGGTCCTTTTCATACCTGAGCCAGGTGCCGCGGGAGGCTGAGCCGAGCAGGCGGGAGTAGAGACGGCGGTCATGCACACGTGCGGCTTCGTCAACCCTGGCTATGAGGTCCTTCTCAACCTCCCTGAGCTCAGCCTCCTCCTCCGGTGTGGGCACTATCCTGGGGAGCACCTGCTCAATAACCTGCTGCACGCTACTCCCTCCTGTACAGGTAAACGTCCATCTTGGTGTAGGGTATCTCTATGCCCTCCTCCGCAAACCTGCGGTATATCTCGGAGTTCAGGTAGTGCACGGCTCTGCCCTTGTAGCGGGGCTCCACCACCCAGCAGAGCAGCTCAAACTCAAGCCCCGAGGAGCCGAAGCGCCTGAAGCGCACCCTGGGCTCGGGCGTGCTCACAACGTACTCACAGGAATTTGCAATCTGCTTTAGAAGCTCCTCCACCCTGCCTATGTCGCTGCCATAGGCTACGCTCAGGGGCACGCGCACCCTGAATCGGGGCTGGGGTGCGCTCTCGTTCACTATCTTTGAGCTGGCTATTATGGAGTTGGGTATGCTTATCAGCACGTCGTCCCTGGTCTTTATGCGGGTGCTCCTGAGACCTATGTGCACCACCTCGCCCCTCTCCCCGGAATCAAGGATGATGTAGTCGCCTATCTTGAAGGGTTTGTCCATAAAGATGCTCACGCCGCCGAAGAAGTTGGCTATGGTGTCCTTTGCAGCAAAGGCTACCGCAAATCCCGCAAGTCCCGCAGATGCCAGAATGGGGGTGATGCTCTTCTCCCATACCGAAAGCAGAGCCATCGCCGCACCGGCAAGAACCACGGCTTTGGTGATGTTCTCAAGCAGAGGCAGAAGCTCCCTGCCAACGCCCGTGGCGTCTATGAGCCTGGAGCCTATGCCGGCGAAGATTAGCGAGGTTGACCGGAAGATGGCAGCCACCCATATCAGGAGCGCCAGGGTCTCAAGCAGATTGGTTGTGTAGAACTCAACGTTTTCTGGTGGTGAGAGATAAAGCACCGCCTGCACAGCCCCCAGGAGCACTATGCTGGCAAATATTGGCTTGTGCAGAATCTCTATAAGCCTGTCGTCAAACTCAAAGCTGGTACGCTTAGCTGCCTGCAGCATCACACGGGTTATCAGCAGGTCTGCAAGCTTGGCTAAAACCATGAAGGCAAGAAGGATGAGAAGGGCATTCAGGTACTGGGAGGAGGTGAGCTGGAGCGCCTGCACGGGCACGAGTTCGTCAACCATCAGAGAGATGTGAGAGGACGGGGAATATAAACCTTGGGGTTGCGCCCCTTCTGCTTCCCCCGTCCCTCTCTGCAAAAAAGGGGAGAGTATGCGCCTTACGGCGCATACACGCTCATGTTTATCAGCCAGTTGAAGGAGTATCCGTCGCTGTAGCAGTTCGGGTCTGCTGTTGTTGCGCCAGGCTCCCAGCCGTTGGTGCAGCCGTCGGCAGTGGCTGTGATGTTCAGGTACTGCGTGGGCTCAATTATGGTCACGTTAGCCGCTGCGGTGTGGCAGGCTATGCACGCCTCGTTGGTACCCTTGAGCAGGTCGGTGGTGTCAACGCCCGAGGCATTCTTGGCACGGTAGTAAAGCGGACGGTGCGCCTCTGTGGTGCTGTCCTCAAACTCCGAGGTTATGTTGGCAGCGGGTATGGTTAGCCCTCCATTGTCTGTGCTTGTGCCGTTCCTGACACCGTGGCAGTAGGTGCACTCAACCATCGCCGCCGCATGGTAGCTGGCTGTCACACCTGTCTGGTACGGGTTGTAGTAGTCCTCACCGGAGCGCTGGTTGTTGGGTATGTGGCAGACCCTGCAGGGCGACGTGCCTATGGCGCTCTGGCTCCAGTTGTGGGCATCGCCAGCATGAAGCTCGTCGCTTATGGTTGTGTGGCAACGCTCGCAGTTCACGTTGCTGCCGTTCACAAAGGTGTGCTGCCCCGTGAACTTCGCCATCGCCTGAGGCATCACCAGGAACGCCGTCGCAAGCAACCCGAGCACCAGCAGGATATTTCTCACTCCAGTCTCACCTCCTTACTTCCAGTAACTTATATTCCACCCGGCATAACACCCCGGGGTGCCCGGTGGGCAATCGCTGAAGTTCGCAACCACACCCACAAACGCTCCAACCTGCACGCTCACGTTAGCCGCGTGGGTGTGGCAGGCTATGCATGCATCATTCGCTCCAAGCAGGTAGTCGGTGGTGTCTGCTCCAGAGGCGTTTCTGGCACGGAAGTAGAGAGGACGGTGCGCCTCTGTGCTGCTGTCCTCAAATTCCGCCGTGACGTTGGCTGCAGGTACCGGAGGCGTGGAATAACCTGTTGCAGAGCCGTTGTAGTTTCCGTGGCAGTAGGTGCACTCAACCAGTGCCGCCGCATGGTAGCCGGAGGTGTTGCCGCCGTAGGCGTTGTAAAGCTCCGAGCCGGAAATCCTCACTATGTGGCACACCCTGCACGCCGAGCCAGAGCTCAAACTCCAGTTGTGCGCCTCACCAAGCTTAAGCTCGGTCGCTATGTCGGGATGGCACTGCTCACAGTTCACAGCACTGCCGTTCACAAAGGTGTGCTGACCTGTGAACTTCGCAACGGCACGGGGCATCGCCAGAGAAACAACTGCAAGCAGCCCCAGGGTGAGTATTGCCATTCTCATATTTTACTCTCCTATCTGATGGTAGTAGTTTACCATTCTAAAAAATTATAGAAATATAAAAGTTTGGAAAAAAGAGAGGTTCAGGAGTCTCTGATGCGAAGATGTATCGGGTAGTAGTAGTTTATACCGTTTATCTCCGTTTTGCGCAGGTATTTATGCAGCATGTTGTGGTATATGAACATTCTGACGTGGGAGTCTGACACCCTGTACCCCTGCTGCCTGAGCCTCTCGCCTATCTCCGTGCCGCTGAGCTTCTCGCCGTCTTTGAAAACCTCAAGGATTGCCCTGATTTTTCTGGACATGTTGCCAAACTTTTTAGCCCTTCTCGCCTTCACTGGCACGCAACCCCCTGCTTCTCATCCACTGCAAGCATGTCCTTTATTCCCGCTATCCTCTCAAACACCATGCCACCGCCGCGCCTTGCAGCGCCTCCGGCGAGGGCATCGTTCATCAGCTCGTCAACGATGTTCAGCACCTTCCTCTGGCTGTGGAAGTAGCCCAGCGCACCCAGGGGTATTACGGCAAGGGTGTAGCCGTCTGCATCCTTCACCATGCTCAGCCCGGGAAAGGCACGCTGCAGCATCTGCTTTATGCTGCTGCGCTTCCTGCTCCTGCCAACTAAGTAAACCCCGTCCTCTTTGACACCGTAAACCACCGCCGTCTCAACACCCTCGCGCTGCAGCAGCCAGTCAACCACCTTGGGCATGTGTCCGAGGTCCTCGTTGCGCAGAAACTCCACGTTTAGCATCACCAGCTCATCTTTGGTTGCCATATTGGCAGCCAGCTCCCGCACCACCTTCTCCCTATCGCTCACCGTCTATCCCTCCAGAATCTGCTTTATTACCACGAACCCCGCACCTTCCACGGGAATCAGCAGGTAGTTCAGCATGCGGGTGTCTCCTGATGGACACAGGAGGGAGTAGGTCCTCTTTGGACCGCACTCCCTCACTCTGCGCTTCTCAAGCACCTGCATCCCTCAACCCCCACCTGCGCATCAGAGGATGTAGTCTATGCCCAGATTTGCCATCATGGCTGGCACTTCTCTCTCAACAGGCTGGGAGGAAGTCTGCCTGGGGCGATAGGCTGCGAAGCTACCCCTTCTCCGCGGTATCTGAATCTCGGTGGTGCTCCTCCTGGGACCCATTATGTCTGGCGAGTGCACGCCGGTCATTATGACCATCACCTGCACCATGCCGTTGAACTCAGGGTCTATCCTGGCACCCCACACCACGTTGGAGTCCTCGGTGAGGTATGCTGAGACCACCTCGCCGATTCTTGTTGCCTCCGCAAGGGTGAGGTCCTCTCCGCCGGTGATGTGAACCAGCGCCCCGGTGGCGCCGTGGTAGTCCACATCCAGCAGCGGGTTCTGAAGCGCATGCATGACTGCCTCCTCTGCCCTGTTGCGGGTGTCGCTCTCGCCCAGACCTATCATGGCTATTCCGTGCTTTGAGCCATCCTGCATCACCGCACGCACGTCTGCAAAGTCCAGATTCACCAGGCTGGGCAGGTATATGGTCTCGGTTATGCCCTTGACCATCCTGGAGAGCACCTCGTCTGCAACCAAGAAGGCATCGTTTACAGGCAGGTCTGGCACATAGCCGAGAAGCTTGTTGTTGTCTATGACCACGACGCTATCTGCATGCTCCCTGAGCTTAGCAAGCGCCTCCTTTGCCTTTGGTATCCTGGCACCCTCTATCTTGAAGGGCATGGTAACAGCACCAACCACCACAGCACCCGCATCCTTGGCAACCTCAGCCACCACAGGCAGCGAACCGCTCCCTGTCCCACCTCCAAGACCGCCGGTCACGAATGCAAGGTCCACGCCTTCAAGAATCTCCTTGAGTGCCGGCTTTGCTTCAATCGCCGCAGCTTCACCTTTCGCAGGGTCGCCTCCTGCTCCAAGACCGCGGGTTATCTCGTACCCTATCAGTACCTTCTTGTCGGCGCTTATCTGGGTGAGATGCTGCTTGTCGGTGTTTATGGCTATGAGCTGGGCACCCTTTATGCCAAGCTGAGCAAGCCTGTTAATGGTGTTGTTCCCTGCACCTCCACAGCCAACCACAACTATCCTCGCTTCGCCTATCTCCTTATCCAGCGCGTCGCCAACGCTGGAGCCACCCTTCGCCTCGGATTCTGCCCGCACCTTGTTTATTATGCTGTTCATTCTTTAAACCCCCTTTCATTCATGTGTTCACACATGTTCAATCTATTCACTGATGAGGGTATATAAATTTTTCGGAGGTGCCAGTTGCGCAAGGTATATATATGCATGGTATTCACAGAATCCTGCAAACAGATAATGAAGAGTGAGCGAGTATGGATTACTTAGAACTTGTGCTTGAGACCCGGGATTCGGCGGGCATCACCCGCCTCAGGCTTGAGGGTCTGGAGCATGAGGAGGTCAGGGAGAGGGTGCTCCGGCACCTCAACTACGTTTTCAGCTCTGAAAGGTTCGTGGATGTGAGCATCTCAGCCAGGGATGAAGAGAGCGAGGTGGTGCGGGAGTTCAGAAAGCTCACCAGAGGCAGAGCCTTCAGCAGGGTGATGGAGTTCATAAACTACCTGTACGGGGTTGAAGAACCCGAGGCTGCTCTAAGGCAAGAGGCTGAAGACTGGGTGGAAAAGCATGTGAGCAGCGGCATGACCCAGAAGGAGAAGCTGCTACTGCTGTTAAAGCATCACCACAGGGGCAAGTGGGTGCGCTCTCAGGAGCTAAGAGACGAGTACGAGGCGCTCTTCGGGGAGAAGATAAAGCTCAGCAGCATCTCCACCTATCTCGCCAGATTCCACGAGGCGGGGATACTTGAGAGGAGAGGCTCACGGGCTCAGTGGGAATACCGGCTGCCAGCCGGCAACATCAGTAACCTGCCCAAGGAAAAATAATGGGCAGGCAGTTCTGACCCTACCTTCTCCTGCCGCCTCCTGCTTACCTTCTCCTTCTCATCGCCAGATACGCACCCGCGCTGGTTATGAGCACCGGCAGTGCACCTGCAGGAAACTCGGGAAGACCGCCACCGGCATTGTTGCCGGCGTTGTTGTTGCCTATGTTGTTGTTGCCCACGTTGTTGTTGTCACCGGTCATGCCGCCGCCTCCGCCTCCTCTGCCTCTTCTCCCTCTGCCCGTATCGTTGTTTGCGGCATTGTTGTTGCCTATGTTGTTGCCAGCGTTGTTGTTGCCCAGGTTGTTGTTTCCTGCATTGTTGTTGGCGGCGTTGTTATTTCCAGCATTGTTGTTGGCTATGTTGTTGTTTCCTGCATTGTTGTTACCTGCGTTGTTGTTTGCAGCATTGTTGTCGGTGCTGCGCATCGCGCTTACCGTAGCCACCGCTCCCAGCACCATGAGCGCCACCAGCGCCAGGGCTACCATCTCACCAGCCTTCATACATCACTGCCCGGAGTTAAATAACGTGATTAAAACTTCCTGAACTTACATTCAAAAATAACAAACTGGAGGGAGTACTGCCCTTTCCGGCAGAGCCCTCCCCCTCACCTTCTCCTTCTCATCGCCAGATACGCACCCGCGCTGGTTATGAGCACCGGCAGTGCACCTGCAGGAAACTCGGGAAGACCGCCACCGGCATTGTTGCCGGCGTTGTTTCCAGCGTTGTTATTGCCTGCGTTGTTGTTGCCCACGTTGTTGTTCCCTGCGTTGTTGTTTGCGGCATTGTTGTTGCCTATGTTGTTGCCGGCGTTGTTATTACCTATGTTGTTTCCTGCATTGTTATTGCCGGCGTTGTTGTTTGCAGCATTGTTGTTGGCTATGTTGTTGTTTCCTGCATTGTTGTTGGCAGCGTTGTTGTTTGCAGCATTGTTGTCGGTGCTGCCGCTCATCGCGCCCACGGTAGCAACGGCACCTGCCACCATGAGCACAACCAGCGCAAGCGCGAGTAATTCACCTGCCTTCATACGCATGTAAATTTAAATGTTAACATACTTAAATAAAACGGTGAAGCTCATGAGAAGCTGGGACCTGATGCTCTCCGGTGCAATTCTGATAGCTGCTCTGGGTATGCTGGTGTTTGGCAGAAGCGTATTAAATCCGGCAGCCGTGGCTGTGCTGCTGTTTCTGCCCGGTTACCTGCTCCACCTCACCCTCTTCCCTGAAAAACGCCACCCTTCAGAGCGTGCCGGCATGAGCTTTCTTCTCAGTGTCGCCCTCCTCTCCCTCTCCTCCATGCTTCCCGGCACCTCCAGACTGCAGGCGGCGAGCATACTCCTTCTGAGCATGGTGCTTATTTTCGCTGCCCTGTATCGCAGGAGCAGAGCCCCGAGCCCCTGGGAACCGGAGCTCAGGAGCCCAGCCACCCTCCTGCTTCTCCTCCTGCCCCTGCTTCTCCTCGGCTACGCCCTGTACACCTCATCCCAGGGTGAGAGAGCTTTCACCGAGCTTTACGTAGTTGAGCCCCCTGAAAAGGTCCGGGCTGGCGTGCCCTTTCCGCTTCACATCGGAATCGCAAACCACGAGGGCAGCAGCATGCAGTACACCCTCAGCCTCACCGCCACGGGTTCTGCCGGCACCCTCAACCTGCACCGTGAAGCCTTGAGCCTGCCTCCCCTGCCTGTGGAGAAAGGCGTCTGGAAGAGGCAGTGGGAGAAAAACATCACCATCTCCCTGCCCGAGGGCAGCTGGACCATAGACGTCAGCCTCAGGAAGCCCTCTGGTGAGGAGCTGCACCTCTACATTCACACCGAAGCAGGCTAAGCACCCACCAGCCTGGCATACAGCGGCATCAGCACCGTGGGCAGTGAGATGAAGGTGCCCAGCGCGGAGCCCAGATTGCCCAGAGCCGTGACCAGCACCACCCTGAAGGCTCTGTTTCTCATGAGCTCGCCCATCCCGCCCGCGCTGAACATCTCGGCAACATCCCTCACCGTCACCCTTCTTCTGGACGCCTCCACATAACCTGCGAACCAGCCAGCGGCGAGCATGGGATTCAGAGAGGTTAACGGAGAAGCCAGCGCCCCTGCAGCAGCAGAAAGCAGCGTGCCCCTCGCTATGAGCACGGCTATGAAGGTGGGCACCATGTGGTTAGCCAGCCACAGCGCAACACTCTCCCCCACCGGCACGCCCCTGTAGATTGCGAGAGCGAAGAGTGCAACAACCGCAGCCGGGATTGCAAACTTCAGCAGCCTGAGCACAGAGAACCTGGACGACGGCATGCGGGTGAGCTCCTCAAGCGGCGGAATGCGATCAGGATTCTCTAAGAACTCCTGAATACCCTTTCTGTGCCCCGCCCCCACAACCGCAAGCACGCTCCCGTGGCGGCGCTCAAGCTCAAGCAGCTTGGCTGCCATGTAGGCGTCCCGCTCCCTCACCAGAACCTCGTACAGTGCGGGCGAGAGCTCCGCAAGAGCCGAGAGCACATCGCTCAGGTGCTCCTCATTGCGTAACTCCTTCATCTCCTTCTCAATCTCCTCCCTGGTGACACCTCCCAGCTCCAGGAGCTCCTTAACCAGCCCGAGCTTCTCCCGCAGGCTCAGCTTAGAGAAGGCTCTCCTCAGCGTCACCCTCAGGTCTCTGTCAATCAGCTCAACCCTGGCACCCACTTCCCCTGCAGCCTCTATGGCTGCCAGCATCTCCGAGCCGGGCTGCACACCCACCTCCCTGCCGAGCTTCGCCTGCAGCGACATCATGAGGATGCTGAAGAGCAGCACCCCGGGGTTTTCACGCTTCAGGAGCTCAACAATGGGCGGATGCTCCTTAGTTCTCAGCCCCCTCAGCCTGCGCTCGTCCAGCTCCACCGCCACCACAGCAGGCTTGAGCTCATGGATGCGGCGCTTAACCTCCTCAACACTCTCCTCAGATATGTGCGCCGTGCCCACAATCGTTATCATCTCACTACCTCGTACTCCAGCACCAGGTCCTTGCCTAAGGGATAGTACCTCAGCAGGCGGAGCTGCACTCCGCTGTCAATGCTCTCAAAGCCCTCCCCGTCCGCTAAGGTAACTGAGCTCCTTCCCCCGACGATTACGGGAGCTATCGCCACCCTTACCTCATCCACAAGTCCCTCACGCAGCATGCTGAAGTTCAGCTCCCCGCCGCCCTCAAGCAGCAGCTTCCTTATACCCATACCGTAGAGCCTCTCCATGAAGCATGGAAGCTCAACCCTTCTTTCGCCGCACACCACCACCTCCGCTCCAGCCTCCTTCAGGCGCTGCACCCTGTGCTCGGGTGCCGCCTCTGACACGCCTATGATGGTGGGCGCCTCATCGCTCAGCACCCTCGCTCCGGGAGGCGTTCTGGCGAGAGAATCTGCAACCACCCTGGCGGGCTGTCTGCTGCTCTCCACCCTGTGCACCGTCAGCCGCGGGTCGTCATGCAGCACCGTGCCTATGCCCACCATAACTGCGTCCACCTCTGCCCTTATCCTGTGCACCCTCTCCAGGTCTTCCTTCCCTGAAATCCTGGTGTCACCAGCCACCGTGGCGAGCTTCCCGTCCAGTGTCATTCCCGCATTCATTATAACATAAGGTCTGCGCATAACAACCTTAATAAGCCTGAGAGGTAGATAAACATTCTCATGCTGTGGCTTTCCGGAGAGGTTATGGAGAAGCTGCTGGACATGCGTGAGGTTATATCCAGGGTGGAGCTCGCTTTCAGGGAGCATGGACTCGGAAGGGTGCAGATGCCAGCAAAAACCTACCTGCAGTTTGAGAGGGGAGACCTCAGGGCGATGCCAGCGTATATAAAAGCTCTTGAAGCAGCAGGCGTGAAGGTGGTGACCGTTCATCCAGAAAATCCAGCTAAGGGGCTCCCCACAGTTATGGCAACCTATGTGCTTGTGTCCCCGGAAACCGGCGAGCCCCTTGCCATAATGGACGCTACCCTGCTCACAGACATGCGCACAGGTGCAGCGGGTGCGGTTGCATCCAGATACCTGGCAAGAAAGGACAGCCGTGTCCTGGGTCTGGTGGGAGCGGGAAGGCAGGCGAAAACCCAGCTCATGGCTATATGCGAGATTTTCAGCATTGAGAAGCTTCTGGTGAGCAGCAGGGGCAGGAGGAGCGCCGTGGCTCTGGCTGAGCTCGCGGGCAGAATGGGCATTGACGCCAGGGTATGTGAGCCAGCAGAAGCCTGCAATGCAGACATAGTTTGCACCACCACACCCTCAAGAGAGCCCGTGCTCAGGGCTGATTGGGTGCGGGAGGGTGTGCACATAAACGCCATAGGCGCAGACGCGCCAGGCAAGCAGGAGCTTGAGGCTGGGATACTGCACAGGGCGAAGGTGGTGGTGGATGACATTGAGCAGGCAGCCCACAGCGGGGAGATAAACGTGCCCCTGAGCAGGGGTGAGTTCTCCTTGGAGCGGGTGCATGCCACTCTCGGCGAGATAGTCGCCGGGAATAAGCCCGGGAGAACCTCGGATGAGGAGATAACGGTATTTGACTCAACCGGGCTGGGAATCCAGGACGTGGCAACTGCAGCCGCAGCATACGCACGTGCCACTGAGCTTGGCGCAGGTGAGAGGCTGGGAGGATGAGAATAGACCTGCATGTGCACACGGTGTACTCGGGGGATGCCGCGCTTAAGCCAGAGGAGCTGCTGAAGCTGGCTCACTCAAGGAACCTGCAGGGTTTGGCTGTCACTGACCACAACACAATTAAGGGCGCACTTGAGTGCCTGAAGCTCGGGATTGAGCAGGAGGTGGTGGTGATCCCGGGGGTTGAGGTGAGAACCGACAGAGGCGAGGTGATAGGCTACTTCATCCAGGAGGAGCCGAGAAGCAGGGAGTTCTTTGAAGTGGTTGACTTCATAAGGGAGCAGGGTGGTATGGTGGCTGTGCCGCATCCCTTTGACCCTTTCAGGGTCTACCGCCTCAGAGGGCTGGATGAGCTGCTGGAGTATGTTGACGCCGTGGAGGTGATGAACGCAAGATGCACAATGAACAGCTCAAATCTCAGTGCCATGAAGTTTGCGCTTGAGCACGAACTCAAGGTAACCGCGGGAAGCGATGCTCACTACCCCGAGGAGGTAGGAAGGGCAGGTGTTGTGGTGGATGAGCCAGAGGACGTGATGAGGGGCAGGGTGGAGGTGTTTGGCACACCGCAGGGTGTGGTGGAGCAGCTCAGGCGCAGGCTCAGAGCCTTCGGGAGGATGCTGAAATGAAGGACAGGCTAAAGAGGATTGCCGCAGAGAGCGCTGCAGAGCTGGTGCAGGATGGTGATGTGGTGGGGCTGGGCACGGGCACCACCGCCAGACACGTGCTGCAGGTGCTGCGGGAGAGGGTGGAAAAGGAGGGGCTCAGGATAACAGGCATCCCGACAAGCGCCGACACCAGAATTCTGGCGGTGAAGCTGGGGCTCAGGCTCAGCACCTTGGAGGAGCACCCGGAGCTGGACATAGCCATAGACGGCGCCGACCAGCTCACGAGGAGGCTTGAGCTGATTAAAGGAGGTGGGGGGGCACTGCTCAGGGAGAAGGTGGTGGCAAACTGCGCAAAGCGCTTCGTGGTGGTGGCTGATGAGAGCAAGCTGGTGGAAAGGCTGAAGATGCCTGTGCCCGTTGAGGTGCTGCCCTTCGCCTGGAAGCCCGTGGAGCTGGCGCTGAGAGAGATGGGCGCCCTTGATGTCAGGCTTAGAACAGGCTCAGGAAAGGCGGGACCGGTGATGACAGACAACGGTAACTACATCCTGGATGCGAGCTTCGGAGAAATTGAGAAGCCCGAGAGGCTGGAGGCTGAGCTCAGGGACATAACAGGAGTGCTGGAGTGTGGAATCTTCTGCCCGGCAATTGTCGGGGAGGTTCACTTAGGCACCCGGCATGGACCCAGGGTGCTGGGACAGGGGCGGGAGGTGAAATAGAAAAATTTAAATACCACTAAGGGCAGTTTTAAGTGGTGGTATTGATGGCGAAGACGCTTAAAGTGGGAGATAGAGAACTGGAGCTGGATGAGGACGGGTTCCTGAAGGACCCGAGCCAGTGGGACAAGGAGGTTGCCGAGGCTTTTGCCAGAGAGGAGGGCATTGAACTCACAGATGAGCACTGGGAGATAGTGAACTTCCTGCGTGAGTACTACCAGCAGTACCAGATAGCCCCGATGATAAGAATCCTGGTGAAGGAAGTGGGCAAAAAGCTCGGTCCAGAGAAGGGCAACCTGAAGTACATCTACAAGCTTTTCCCCAACGGTCCAGCAAAGCAGGCGTGCAAGATTGCAGGTCTGCCGAAGCCCACTGGTTGTGTGTAAACCCTTTCCCCCTCTTTTTTCTCTGTTTTTTGAGGAGGTCTGAGCCATGTCAACCAGAAGTGGAGAGGTCAGAGAAATCAAGGTTGGCAAGTACGTGCTCATAGATGGTGAGCCGTGCAAGGTGGTGAGCTACTCCACCGCAAAAACAGGAAAGCACGGGCATGCAAAGGCTAACGTCGTTGGCATAGGGCTGTTTGACGGTGTGAAGCGCACGCTTGTGGCTCCGGTGGATGCCAAGGTGGAGTTCCCGGTGATTGAGCGCCGCACGGGACAGGTGATTTCAATAATGGGGGACACCGTGCAGATAATGGACCTTGAGAACTACGAGATGTTTGAGACAAAGATGCCCGGGGAGGGAGAGATTGAGGGTGAGCTCAGCGAGGGCGCTGAGGTAGAGTACATAGTGGCTATGGGCAGGCGCAAGCTGACGAGGGTGCGCTGAGGTGCTCCGCCAGGCTACCTTCGGCCGAAGACGGGCGGGTGCAGACGGCAAGTACGTTGTTCTGGGCGTGCCCTATGATTCCTCGCAGACGTACATGCAGGGGGCAAGGGAGGCACCCCGCGCCATAAGGGCGGCGTCGGCAGAGATTGAAGACTATGACATGCTTGAGGGTGTGGACCTGCTGGAGCTTGACATCTCGGATGCGGGCGATGTTGAGGTGAGCTTTGGAAGCGCTGAGGCTACGGCAGAGCTCACCGGGGAGGCTGTGAGAGAGATAGCCTCTTCCGGCTCGGTACCGGTGATTCTCGGAGGGGAGCACACCGTCACAGCCTTCGCAGCGGGCGCCGTGGAGGCTGAGGTGCTTGTCGCCCTGGATGCGCATCTTGACTTCAGGGACAGCTACTTAGGAAACAGGTTCTCGCACGCCTGCGCGCTGCGCAGAGCTGCAGAGGCGCTGGGGTGCAGTGCTGCTGTGGCCGGGGTGAGAAGTGCATGCCGGGAGGAGCTTGAGGATGCGGAAGAGCTGGGAGTGAGGGTGCTGGAGTTCAGAAACCACACCCCAGAAGAGCTCGCTGAAGTGCTGGGGAAGCTCACCGTGGGCAGAAAGGTGTACCTGAGCATTGACCTGGACTTCCTTGACCCGAAGGAGGCACGGGGTGTGGGCAACCCGGAGCCGCCAGGCTACTCCTACACCGATACGCTGAGGGTGCTGGAGTTCCTGAGGCAGGCTGAGCTTGCGGCGCTGGATGTGACAGAGGCTGTACCGGCCCTTGACGCCTACACGCCGGTGCTGGCTGCCAAGCTGGTGCTTAAGGCGCTGGTGAGGGCAGAGAAGCTTGTGCCAAAGTTTAGCACGTGAGGCTTTGCCTCAGGTATATGCACGCGGGGGTGCCCGAGCGGAAAAGGGGGCAGACTTAAGATCTGCTGGCTCAGTGCCTTCGTGGGTTCAAATCCCACCCCCCGCATTAGCCTTCCGAAAAGTTTAAATAAGCAGGTGATGGTTGAGTTGTTGGAGGAGAGACAGGAGGTAAGGTAGCATGGTTGAGATAAGCATTGATGAGAACCTGTGTGCAGGCTGCGGCACCTGTGTGGATGCCTGCCCGTCGTCGGTGTACGAGATGAACGACGAGGGCAAGAGCACCGTGGTGAACCTGGACGACTGCGTTGAGTGCTGCGCCTGCACCGAGGCATGCCCAGAGGGGGCAATCTCCCACAGCTCCTGCTGAGGGAGTTGCTCCACCCTTTCTGTTTTTCTGTCTTTTGATTACCTGCAGTAATTAGGGATTACAGAAAATATGCATAATGTTAGATGTCGGCACCTTCACGGTGATGCAATGGCTCTTACAGGTCTGCGCTGCAGAAACTGTGGCAGGCGGTACCCGGCAGAGGCGCTGAGCATCTGCGAGGATTGCTTTGGACCTCTGGAGGCTGAGTATGATTATGAAGCTATAAAAGACAGCATCAGCAGGGAAAAGATAGAGGAGCGCCCACCCACGCTGTGGCGCTACCGCGAGCTCCTCCCGGTAGCTTCCGGCTCATGTATAGTTGACCTTCATGCAGGCTTCACCCCCCT